>CAZJLG010000029.1:0-10573 GCA_964546665.1 uncultured Candidatus Bathyarchaeia archaeon | reverse complement strand
ACAATCTTTTTTGCGAATTCTAGTCCCTCTTTTGTGAGTTTTCTGTCTTCTTCGCCGAGGTTGTCTAGTCCTATCCAGCCGTCTCTGCCGAACATGTAAATTTCGTAGTAGGGCTTAAGCTTCTCTCGTATCTTGTATTCTCCCGTGTTCTTCCACCACTTCAAAAACTGGATAATGACAACTTTGCGTTTGTGTCCCACAGACCTGAGGGCTAAACCCAAGCCGTTCACGGTTTTTCCGCCCCCAGTTCCGGTGTACAGGTAAATGTAACCCATTCTTCATCCTGCCCTGCATGCTTCACGGTATTCTTTAGAATAGAAGGAGGGGCAGCCAATATTATTTACGGCTACAACATCAAAGAAAGCTTTTACAATGGTTCCGCAGTACATCTGCATTAAACTCTGCTGGGGAAAACGGCGTGAAGATAAAGATTGAGGAGTTTGCTGACGAGTGGGGTCCAGAGAAGATACTGCAGGTTTACGACTCGAAAACGGGGATGCGAGGAGTTCTGGTGATAGACAACACAACTTTGGGTCCAGGAAAGGGCGGAATCAGAATGCTGCCAACCGTGTCAACAGATGAGATTTTCAGGTTATCGAGGGTAATGACTTGGAAGTGTGCCCTAGCAAAAATCCCCTTTGGAGGAGCCAAATCGGGCATACTCGCTGACCCGAAACAGATGAGCGAAGATAAGAAGATGGAAATAATCAAAGCCTTCTCTCGTGCCCTAAAGCAGGTGAGTCCAAGCCTGTATGTGGCTGCGCCTGACATCAACACTGGAGAGAAGGAGATGGCTGTTTTTGCTCAAGAGAATGGCTCCATGAAATCCGCCACAGGAAAACCATCGTACCTCTGCGTTAAGCCTGGAGTGAAATGTGGTATTCCTCACGAGTACGGTTCCACAGCGTTGGGGGTGGTGCAGTCTGCCTTCACTGCAGCAAACTATGTGGATAACGTGGACATTGACTACGCAACGGCTGCCATAGAAGGATTCGGGAACGTCGGCTCCTTTGTTGCAGAGTATTTGACGCAAATTGAAGTAAAGGTCGTGGCTGTCTCGGATTCTAAAGGCTGCATCTACAACCCTGAGGGACTAGACTTTGAGAAGCTGCTGGACGTTAAAACCAAAACAGGCACGGTAATAAATTATCGTCCGGGCAAAGTGCTGGAGAATAGGGAGCTCTTCGAGTTGCAGGTAGATATTCTGGTTCCCGCTGCTCTTCCTGACGTCATCAGCCGATATAATGTAGACAAGGTTAAGGCTAAGATGGTTGTTGAGGCGGCTAACCTTCCTGTAAGTCCAGAAATTGAGAAGGTTTTGGAGGAGAGGGGCGTGTTTGTTGTTCCTGACATTCTGGCTAACGCGGGAGGGGTGATTTCCTCTTACGCCGAGTATCGCGGCTATAACCCCAAGCGGATGCTGGAGCTGGTTCAACGAAAAATCCGACAAAACACAGTGAAAGTCATAGAAACAGCCCAAAACAAAGACATCTCCCTCAGAGACGCAGCAATGAACATAGCAAAAGAAAGAATACAGAAAGCAAACAAAAACTACGGTTCACAGTTTCAAGGTTAAATTCAACCCAAACCTAAATTAACTCTTTAGTCGGTACGGGTATCTGCTTGTATGAAAACTTGAAGCAAAAAATAGAATCAAGTCAACAGGCTCAATCTAACCTATAAATAACATTGTGATGAACGAAAACCGGAATTTTGTTAGAAAAACTTTGAAGTACCAGAAAATTTTGGACAAAGTCGTTTCCCTTCTCAGTAGTTAAAATTTGCTCTTGACCGTTGTCATCAATTTCTTTTGATAGCAATTCCTTTTCTAACAGAAATCGAATGTAAAAGTCTACTGCTAGCGAGTTGAGATTGTAATTGCGCAAGACCCGAGTTTTAATCGCCCCAGTTTTTGCTTCCTTAAGAATCTCAACTAGCAAAGCAAATCTGTCTTTACTTTCGTTGACTTTTTGACGTGGTTTAATTAGCGAAAGTATTCCCAAATGGTTCACTGCCATTATGAGCGAGTTTAAAAAGTTGTTAAAAAGATTTGTTGAACAAGAGTACAAGAAGAACAGCGCGTGATTACATTTTTGTCCGAGTCTTAGTTTCTACTCAAGTGAACAGTTCTAACCGCCCAGACACACGCGCATGCATACAAAAAGAAAGGAATAAATCAAACAAAAAACAAATTGGAATTGAAAAGCATGTTATCCAGTGTTCATAGTTTTTATTATTGGTCACGTGTACTATATCAACTCAGGGCGCTAAGAAAGAACACTTGGCTATCTTTAACTGATTTAGAAAAAATGCAACTAAAAAGACTTCGCAGCCTCTTGAGCTATGCGGACCAAAATGTTCCCTTTTATCACCAAAGATTCAAGAAAGCAAAATTTGACCCCGACGATTTCAAGTCTATTGAAGACTTGTGCAGGATTCCTATACTCACAAAAGAAGATGTTCAGAAGAATTTTGCCTCTTTAACTTCAAAGAAAGTTGATTTAGATAAATGCAATAAAGAGGTGACCTCTGGTTCAACAGGTAATCCTTTGGCAATACTCGCGGAAAAACGGGTTGATCCTCTTTTTGGAGCGAATAGGCTCAGACATTATGTGGAAAATGGAGGAAGAGTGTTCAAAGACAAATACGCATTATTAACTGTGGTAAGAAACCCCGTTAAAAGGACGGCTTTTGGTTCTTCACTTGAAAAATTCGGTTTTTTTAAGAGAGCAAAGTTTAACACACAATCTCCGATTGAAGAAGTATTCAACAATTTAGCTAATTTTAATCCACAGGTCATTGACAGCTACCCAAGTTTTCTTATTATGCTAGCTCGGGAAATGGAAAAGAGAGAAAAAGTGATAGCTCCTAGGCTTGTGTTTGGGTTCGGTGAGTTACTTGATGACAGAAGCAGAAAAATAATAAATTCTGCATTCGGAACCGAGATAATCGACACGTATGGCTGCACAGAAGCAGGAGATATTGCTTGGGAATGTTCTGAACGCACAGGATACCACATCAACGCAGATTTAGTAGCAACAGAATTTGTGAAAGACAACGAGCATGTGGCGGGTGGAGAAAGCGGAGAAATTATTCTTACGCCCCTTTGGAATTATGCAATGCCTCTAATACGGTACAAGATTGGTGATGTAGGAAAGCCATGTGATGAATTATGCTCATGCGGAAGGGGATTGCCATTGATGAAAATATTAGAAGGCAGATTTGAGGACTTCATTATTTTGCCTGATGGAAAGGTCATTTCTCCTTTAAACAATCTTACATATTTTGACAAGTTTGAATGCGTGACCGAATACCGAATTATTCAGGAAACAATGAATAAACTTGTTCTGCAAGTTGTATTAAAAGAGGGAACTAAAGAAAACGAGTTTGAAAAGTTCAAAGATAACTTCATAAATGAATTTGAAGACGTGACAATAGAAATTGAAGTTCTAGACGCGATTCCAAGGACGGGCAAATTCAGACGAGTTGTCTCAAAAATTATGCCTCGAGAACAATTTATTCTATCGAAGTAGGTTCTACTTTCGCTTGATTAATTTTGATGAAGCGTGCAAGCCATAATTTTTTGGATAAAAAAGCGCTTATATTGTCCATTTCAGTGTTTGTTATTAGTTTATGACTGAGAGGAGTGTTGTCTGATGTTTTCCGAAAAGATTAGGTTAGAGCCTGTGGGTTTCGTCCAGACCAAGGCTGTTGGCAACGAAGTTAGAGACAAGAATGTGATTTCAAAGATAGTTTTTCGTGAGGACTTAATTGAGGCTATGGAGGGCATCGAAGATTTCTCACACCTGTTTGTTCTGTTCTGGCTGAATAGGATACCTGAAGAAGACAGAAAAAGAAGGAAGGTTCACCCAAGGGGAAGAGCCGACATGCCCCTTTTAGGAATCTTCGCCACTAGGACGCCTCACCGCCCAAACCCGATTGGTCTTACAAGAGTCAAACTGCTTAAAATTGAAGGCAACGTTGCCACTATTCAGGGCTTAGACGCCTACGACGGCACGCCAGTGCTGGACATTAAACCCTTCGACAGCTGGGACATAACAGAAGACTTCAAGGTTCCAGAATGGTGGATGAAACTGGAAAAAGAGCGACTGAGCAAATCATGAACCAGACAAACTTTTTATTCTTTATGACAACAATAGGATACGAGTTTTATGGCACACATGATTGAGGTCAAAGACCTTGTTCTTGTCTATTCTAATGGCACACGAGCAATAGACAACATTTCATTTAATGTAAAAAAGGGCGAATTCTTCGGCTTTCTTGGTCCCAACGGAGCAGGAAAAAGTACCACAATAAAAGTTCTGACCACCATACTGAGAAAGACTTCAGGTTCAGTGTATATCTCAGGCTACAAACTCGACAAAGACGCCAAAGAGATACGAAAAATGATTGGCGTCCAAAGCCAAGAAACCTCTGTTGACGGCGACCTAACAGGCAGAGAAAACCTGATGCTACAAGGACACTTCCAGCAACTATCAGGAAAAACCCTTAAGGACAGAGTTGATGAATTGATCACGCTAGTGGACCTGCAAAATTTTGCTGACAAGCGCGTAAGAAATTACTCAGGCGGAATGAAGAAAAGACTGGACCTCGCGACCACTTTGGTTCACAGACCACCACTAATTTTTTTGGATGAACCAACCACTGGACTTGATCCGCAATCACGTTCAGCCATATGGAGTTACCTTGAAGAATTAAACAGAGAAGAAAAAACTACGATATTTTTGACCACACAATACATGGAAGAGGCAGACAGACTCTGCAAACAACTTGCAATTATAGACACTGGAAAGATAGTTGCCAGCGGTTCTCCGAACGAACTCAAGCAGCAGATAGGAGTAGACTCCATCAAGATTTCCTTGCAAGACTGCGCCAAAGACAAAGGCACAGCAATCGAGCTTCTTAAGAGCTTGACGGGAGTAGCAAACATAACTGAAGCAGGCGATTGCTTGATGGTCTTCGCAAAAGATGCCAGCCGACTAATAGCTGATATTGTGCGAGCTTTTGACAGCCTTGGGATAAGACTGTCTGGGGTAAGCTTTTCATCTCCCACTCTTGACGATGTGTATCTGCAGAAGACTGGAAAAAGAATAAGACCTGAAGCATTGGTAAAAACGCCGAGCAGAGGTTTCGGCGGGAGGAGAAGATGAAAAATGACGCTGCTATCTGACACCAGGTACCTCTTTGTGAGATATTTGAAGAAACTTGTTAGAAATCCTATACTTCTCTTCTTCTCACTATTCCAGCCAATAATTTTCTTAACACTTTTCACTCAACTTTTTCAAAGATTCGCCAGCGTACCAGGATTTCCTGCAGAAAGCTACCTTATCTTCGCCACTCCAGGAATACTACTCCAAAATGCCTTCGGCAGCGCTCTGCAATCCGGAAACTCTATCGTTAGTGACATAGACACGGGATATCTTCAGAAAATGTTGGTTACGCCAGTTAGCCGGTATGCAATACTTCTTGGAAGATTAACAAGCGACGCATTTCGGGTAGTGATTCAATCAACTATTATACTGGCTTTAGCTTTCCTGCTGGGAGCCACTCCAATCACTGGAATAGTCGGTGTGCTAATCATGCTTCTAACTGTTGCATTTTTTGGGCTAGCATGGTCAGGAATTTCTCTTGCCATAGGACTAAAAACTAAAAGCTCTGAAACAGTCTTTGCTTTTGGTTCATTCCTCACTTTTCCACTATTATTTATGAGCACAGCCTTAACGCCGCTCGATTTCATGCCTGACTGGATTAAAACAGTGTCAATGTTCAACCCAATCAGCTACACAGTAGATGCGGTGAGAGTTCTGATGATAGACGGCTTCGTATGGCACAAGATTCTATCAGCCTACTTAGTAATCGGAGTCATTGCACTCATAACGTTAGGTACCACTGTATACTTATTCAGAAAAGTAGTAAGCTGAAAAAGCTGTAACCAGATTCACAGTTTCATAGTTGTGGCTAAGCAACAACAACATTTAAGTGCATTAAAATTCCTCTCAATTATTTGAATAATTTTTAGCAAATATGCTAAAAGTCAGTTTTGGGAAATGTACTAAACATGGAAGTACCTGAACAAGCTGTACTCGGCAATAACAACATGCTCGCCACAATCGGCAAGCACGGAGAGCTTCGAAACCTGTTCTGGCCAACCATAGATTATCCTCAGCATATCCGAGGCTCCTTGCCTGGATTATTTTACTCATTTAGGGGAACAAACCGTTTTGATTGGCTCACTGATCCAGTGTGGGCAAAGAAACAGGAATACCTGACAGACACCAATGTTGTTCGCACCTTGTTTAGGCACCAGAATCCAGACCTGAACATAACATTAACAGATGCGGTCTTGCCTGATTCTGACGCGTTGATACGACGATTTGTAATTCAGAACGTCGGTGATGAAGCAGTTTTTCTGAGGCTATTCTACTATAACGACTTGGCACTTTCGGAGTCACCAATCGACGACACCGCTGACTACTTGTTAGGTGACGACGCAGTCATTCATTATAAGCGCGATTTCTACTTTGCATACACAGGAACAATGCTTTCCTCGGGTCACCAATGTGGAGTGCACGGCGAAAGCTCGGACGCATTTAAGGACGTGTACGACTCTGAGCTGTCGGGTGGCTCCCTCACGTTATATGACGGCTCAAGAGATGTTAACTCATGCCTAAGCTGGGACATCCCTAATTTGCGGACCAACGAAACAACAACCTTCGCAGTCATTATTGCCATGTCTACTACAGAGAAAGAAGCATTAAAGATCCTTGGAAACTGCAAAAACCAATCACTGGAAAAACAAATCAACGGAACAAAAAAGTTTTGGGAACAATGGATATCTTCCTTCAAATTAGACAACGTAGACGCGCAATCGGCGAGCATGATAAGGCGGTCCTTGCTAACTCTGAAATTGCTAACAGCAAAAAACCATGGAGGCATAATTGCTGCGCCATGCATGGAACCTGAATATCGATTCTGCTGGCCAAGAGACGCCACTTACGTAGCCTACGCCTTTGACAGATGCGGATATCATGAAGAGGGAAAAAGCTTCTACAAATGGTGCACACAAGCTCAAGAACTCGAAGGTGGACTGTACCAGCGCTATTACATAGGCGCACGTTTAAAAGGTCCTTGTTGGAGCTCTCAAATTGACGAAATCGCAACTGTCGTATGGGGTATGGGAAAACATTTTGAGCTAACAGGTGACCGCCAGTTTGTTCGCTCAGTATGGAACAGCGTCAGGAAAGCCATGGACTTCTTGGTTGAGCAGCTTTCTAAAGCGGATGGACTGATTGAAACTGTGGGTCTTTGGGAAGAAAAATTTGGTAATCACACATATTCTAACGCGGCGATTTGTGCTGGAATAAAATCCGCCGTTACTCTTGCCAAAATTATGGGAGAAGACGACCTAAGTAGACAGTGGAACAAAAATGCTGTTAGCCTCCAGAATTCACTCCTTGAGCAATCATGGGATGCACGCTTAAACCGATTCATTAAAACAGTCACCCCTAGAGATGAGAATCTTGATGTCAGCCTGCTAGGTTTATCATATCCCTTCGATGTTTTACCCGCCGATGACAAGAGAATGAAAAAGACTGCTGCAGCTATAGAGTCTGCCTTCAAGTTCAAGTCAGGCGGATTAGGCAGATACCCCTTTGACCAGTATTACCACGGCAATCCATGGATTCTAACAACCCTATGGTTGGCACTATACTACGAAAAAGCAGGAGCATTAGACAAAGCAGAGCAGCTTATTCGCTGGGCACTTGACCACGCCACAGAGTTAGGGTTGCTTTCAGAGCAAGTCGACAAAGAAAGCGGAGCCCCGATATCTGCCATACCGCTAGCATGGTCCCACGCTTTCTTCATCCTTTCTGTTCTCGATTTGAAAGAAACAAGAAACACTGTCCAGCAAAAAATGTGATGGAGAAGAAAAATTGAACGCCCTACCAGACCCAAAACAGAGTTCAGGAAAATTCGTTTATGTGGCTGCGTTAGTGTCTGCGTTAGGAGGGTTACTCTTTGGTTACGACACAGGCGTTATTTCCGGAGCTATCTTGTTCATTGAACAGGACTTTGCGCTTTCAAACATTCTAGTCAGCATCGTAGTTAGCGCTGTTTTGATAGGAGCTGTAATAGGCGCAGCCGCAGGAGGGTATATAGCAGATCGGCTGGGTCGCCGCAAGGCGATTCTTATTGCCGCCTCAGTCTTTATGTTAGGGGCGATTGGAACTGCATTTACGCCTAATGTGTTTCTGCTCATCGCAGGAAGAATTGTTGTGGGACTTGCGATCGGAATAGCTTCTATGTCGGCTCCGCTCTACATCTCCGAAGTTGCTCCGGCAAAGGTGCGCGGCTCATTGGTTTCTTTAAATCAGCTGGCAATAACAATCGGCATTGTTGTGTCGTATCTTGTTGACTACGCGTTAGCTCCAATTCAAGGCTGGCGGTACATGCTGGGCTTAGCTGCAATTCCCGCAATAATATTGGCTCTAGGAATGCTTCCTTTACCAGACACCCCAAGATGGTTAGCAAGCCACAACGAGTCGGACAAAGCTCGTACAGTTTTGAAGCGAATCAGAAGTGATGAGGATGTGGAAAAGGAACTGGACGAAATTCAAAAGAGCCTCAAAGAGCAGAAGGCGGGGCGCGCTGAACTCTTAAATCCGCTTGTGAAGCCTGCATTGATAATTGGCGTTGCCTTGGCTGCTTTTCAGCAGGTAACTGGAATAAACACGGTTATTTATTATGCTCCAAAAATCTTTCAGTTCGCAGGCATATCATCTTCATCATCCGCCATTTTTTCAACTCTGTTGGTCGGCGTCGTTAACGTAGCGTTTACTGTAGTTGCCATCCTTCTCCTTGACCGTGTAGGTCGCCGTCCGTTGCTGCTGGTAGGCTTAGCTGGAATGGTTTCTAGCTTAACATTACTTGGTGTCTCCTTCTACATGTCAAACTTGTTTGGTCTTCTAGGAACTCTTGCAACAGCGGGGCTAATGGTTTACGTGGCGTCTTTCGCTATCGGCTTAGGTCCAGTTTTTTGGCTTCTCATTTCAGAAATATACCCGCTGAGGGTTAGGGGTATTGCCATGAGCGTAGCCAGCGAAGCCAACTGGGGATCAAATCTCATCATCGCATTAACTTTCCTCACGCTTATTCAGGTCTTAGGTAAATCTGGAACTTTCTGGTTCTACGCGATTGTAGGTGTTTTAGCATGGATATTCTGTTACAAGCTTGTACCTGAAACCAAAGGACATACTCTTGAAGAGATAGAATCGCACTGGCGAAGCGGCAAGCACCCACGTGAACTGGGCAAAAAATGAAAAAAAAGAACAGAAAAAAGACTTTATTCTGCCTTTATTTTCTTGGCGAACTCTTGTCCATACGCGTAGCACTTCTTCAGTTCAGCCGCGTCTGGAACCCAGTTAACCGTGATTGCAGGCGCAATAAGCTCCATTCCTGCGCTCTTCAGCGACTTTTCGATAGCTGTGGTTGCTCCTCCTCCCCAGCCATACGAGCCGAAGGCGGCGGCAATCTTGTTTTTGGGTCTTAAGCCCTCCATCTCCCGGAGAAACGGAGCCACAGTCGGCAAAACACCGTTGTTTATTGTTGCGGAGCCAACAAGTAGCCCTTTTGCGTTAAGCAGTTCTCCAATGATGTCGCCTTCGTCACTGACCGGAAGCCTATACAATGTCGCTTCGATGCCTTCGCTGCTGATGCCCTCAAGCATCGCCTTAGCCATCTTCTCTGTGCTCTTCCACATCGTATCATAGACAATCATGACCTTCTTATCTGCCTCTCCACTAGCCCACCGCTGATAAGCTCTAACAATCTTCATGGGATCTTTTCGCCAGATCATTCCGTGGCTGGGCGCAATCATGTTAATCTTCAGTCCCAGCTTCTTAACCTCTTCAAGCTTACGCAACACAACCGAACTGTAAAGCCACAGAATGTTTGCGTAATACTTGGCAGCCTCCCACATAAGCACGCTCTGGTCCACCTCATCATCAAACCGTTTCGAGCTTGCTAAATGTTGACCAAAGCCGTCATTCGACAACAACAATGCATCCTTCTCGATGTAAGTGAACATGGTGTCAGGCCAATGAAGCATAGGAGCCTCAAGAAAAGTCAAGGTTCTCTCACCTAAACTCAAGGTGTCACCTGTCTTCACGGTTTGGAACTTCCAGTTGCAGAAGTAGTGCTTCTCCAGACCCGCTTTGCAGTTGGCTGTTCCCACCACTGTCGCGTTTGGTGCATGCTTCAGGATTTCTTTGATTGACCCAGAGTGGTCTGACTCAACATGGTTTGCAATGATGTAGTCTATCTTGGACGGGTCTATCACTTCTTTGATTCTTTCAACCATTTCCTCTGCGAAGGGGTGCTCAACTGTGTCAACTAGGGCGACCTTCTTGTCTATGATTAGGTAGGCGTTATATGTGGTTCCACGGTGAGTCGAATACGCGAAGCCATGAAAATGCCTAATATTCCAGTCGACAGCTCCAACCCAGTAAATGTTCTCTAAAACTTTAACAGGAGACAAAACAATCTTCACCAA
>CAZJLG010000028.1:0-10728 GCA_964546665.1 uncultured Candidatus Bathyarchaeia archaeon | reverse complement strand
CAAATCAAACTTACGCGAAATCCCAGACTCGCCTTCCAGAACAGCATCCTTCTCTATCTCATAGCCGTTCTGCCGAAAATACTTTGCAGCAAGATTTGCTAAAGAAAGTCGACTCATGTACCTGCATCCTCTTAAAGCATTTAAGTCATAGCAAGAAAAAGCTTTTGCCTCAAGGGACGTGCATCGAATGTATGTGGTGGTTGTCTGTTACAGTTGTGGACACTTTCTGCTGGCAAAGGGCGACCAGAAGAGTAAACTCTGTCCATATTGTGCAGTTCGGCTAACGTTAACTAAAGCAAAAAAGGTTGCTTACCTGAAAACTGCCCAAGAGGCGTCCAGCTATATTCGTGCGTTGAAAAGAGGGAGGCATTGAGTTGAATGGGGCTTGATGTGTCTCTGCTGTGAAGTGATTGTTTTTTTGGTTGTTGTGGAAGTGGGGTAACTAAAAAAAATATTGTTTAGTAAGACAGAAGATTTAATATGACATGCGGCTCCTATTCTATAACAAAGAGGGCACACAATGAAAGATTTGACAACGAACATAGCATACGTAATACTCTTCGTAGGTATAGGTTTGCTTGCTTTCACCTTCATAAGCGCCTACACGTTCCTCATCAACGACCCAAACATCACAGGCTCATCCAACCTAGTAGACGTCTTCGGCAGCGCCCTAGCTCCCCTCATCGTAGCATCCATTCGAATAATGTACCTAGGCATTATGGGATGGATAGGCGCAGGCCTAACAGCACGAGGAATACAGCTTATCATACAGCTCAAACGCTTAGCTGCTCCTCAACCCCAACCTAGACCCAGTCCAACCATCAATCAGACGGAACCCATACAAGCCAAAAAAGGAACAAAAGTTCTGGCTCAAGCGAGCCAAAAGTGAAGGAAAAAGAGATAGATGAAAATAGCTACAAGCATGCTCACAGTAGCCACAATCATACTTTGGGTAGTGATACTCTTCTTTTCAGTCACAGCGGTCTATTCAGTGATGAATGTGGGCGTGAACATCGGAGAAGCACAAATGCTTCCCACCAGCAACGGCATCAAATTTTCTTTGCCCTTCTCCATAAGCAACGAAGGCTACTATGAAATAGCTGACCTAAACCTGACAACCCGCGTCACAGACCCAGATGGAGCAGTGCTGGATTTGACAGAAACCCTTGTTGAGTCTATACCTCAAGGCGAAACCGTTAACGCATCACACACAATCGCCATAAACCTAGACGACATACTCGCAATGGACCACCTGACGCTAATGCTGAATGACAGCAACTTCACTGTAGAAATCTTTGCAGGCCTCAGTTTTGCTCGGGCTGTTCCAGTGCAGATTTCAACGAACGTGTCACTGCCTTGGGGCGCACCCTTCGCCGATTTTTCTGTTGGAGAAGCACCTGTTTCTCAATATAACCGCAGTTATGCTGAGGTAGCAATACCTGTGAGCTTCGAAAATCACGCCAGCATCGACATAACAGGAACATTGAAACTGGAATTCTACAGCAACTCAAATGAACGCATAGCCTCTGGAACTACCCGCATCAACGTGGCAGCGAACCAGAATTTTAGAGACAACATTCTCGTATCCGCGACACCGCAGGATGCATCAAAACTGACAGACAGCGGGAAAGTGCACATATTTTTCGAGACGCCTCTCTTTACTGTAGATTGGTGGGAGCAGCATGGTTGAGTTAGACTCAAATTTTATCATGAACACGGTGTTCCCGAGAGTAATGAAGGCTGCCATAATGGGCGCCGTCACGTTTATGGTAGTTTATTACTTGCCGTTGTCGCTGATTCCCCACAACATACCCCAAAACATTCTTCCATTCGATTACAGAGCCCAGCTTCTTGAGTTCGCGGCGATATCCGTCTTCTTTGCTGTTGCTGGGCAGCTCTTCTCCAAGACTGTTATAGGCTGCGGCTTTGGCATAGCAAGAGCCATTGTCATAGTCGCCTACTTTCTGGTGGTCTCAGAAGGCGGCATTTTAACTTTGACAGTGCCAGTCTCGGAGTATACCTTGAATTTGACAATTGACATCAGCATCATTCTCTTGATGGTCATCGCAGTGAATCTGTTAAGCATAGCAAAGAATCTTCTTGGAGCCATAGCCATTCTTAGCGAAAAGTCTACGGACATCGACCTCAAATGAACTAGAAGAATGGCAGGGTCACTTATGCGTGGACTAAAAAAATCGCTCATTCTCTATTCATTGATGGCACTGCTAACATTAGAGACGCTTACTTGTCCCGTGCTCTCCATCACATCTAACGGAAAATACGTGGACATTGCCGAATCCTCTGTCTTTCCAGCTTCAGTTTCTTATGACGCGCCTATTTTCCAGAAGGGCATGTGCTATTCAGCATGGTCCCCTGACGCTTTCGGCAGCCCCGAATCTGACGAATCCATGGCTCTTTTAGCTGAAACAAACACTGAGTGGATATCACTCTGTCTCTCATGGGTTCAAAGCAACACGACCTCCCATGACATTAACCCAGACCCCAGCCACACACCAACCCTTGACTCAGTGGAACATGCCATAAAAGAAGCCCACAGTTTAGGCCTCAAGGTTATGCTGAAGCCCATGGTCGACACAATGGAAGAAGAAAAAACCCAAGGATACTCAACTGTGTGGAGAGGCGAAATCCAGCCCTCTGACGAGTGGTTTGCAAGCTACTCAAACTTCATCAACTTTTTCGCCGAGTTCGCTGAAGAAAACGATGTAGAGCTTTTCTCGGTTGGCTGCGAATTCAAGGCGACAACTCCTGAGAAGGAGCAGTGGGAAGCCGTTATTGCAGGAGTGCGGGAACGCTACTCCGGTCCCATAACCTACGCTGCGGACTGGACCAACTACAAGAACATTGAATGGTGGGACTCTGTGGACTACGTGGGAATAGACGCCTACTTTCTGTTATCCCTCTTCAACAACGACCCAACCCTAGAGGAACTTGAGAATGCATGGAACAACCACGCAGACGAAATTGAAACATGGCTCTCAACAGTGAACAAGCCAGTGATCTTCCCAGAGATCGGCTACCGAAGCGGCGACGGAACAAACGCTGCACCATCCAACTACTGGACCGACATGCCTGTTGACCTTCAAGAGCAGCGGGACTGCTACGAAGCCGCCTTCCAGGCACTGTGGAACAGAAACTGGTTCTATGGCTTCTACTGGTGGACATGGACCCAGGACCCCACAGACGGTGGACCCGACGATTCATCTCACACCCCACAAAACAAGCCTGCCCAAGACGTCGTCACCCAATGGTATTCTAGGGACAGGCAGGTTGCGGTGGTAGACCAAACTTTCACAAGCGCCACAAAATGCGGCGTCAACGAAGCCCAGTCAGTAGGCTTTCACGTTAGATGGGAGCATGACGGCGCCGACGTGAGTGATGCCCGAGTCTACGTGAACGGAACAGAGCATGTGACGAACAGCAGCGGATGGACAACCTTCACTGTAGCATATGACACAGTAGGCAAACGTTCATGGATTATCACAGGTTTGCAGCATCCTGAAGCGAACGGATACATGGTAGCAGCTGAAAGCCCGAGCATAGTTTGGGACAAAACAGTTTTTGACGTGGAAGTTGACTCAGCCTCCTTTGGAGTCTCAAAAGTGAAAGTGAAAATCGCCTACGCCTACGACGGAACCTCAGTGACGGGCGCAACCATTGTCGTGAACGGAAAACAATGCGAAGAAATCGAGTCTGGCGTCTACCAAACCCGAATAGTTTCATGGAGCCCCATCGAGCAGCTGACAGTAACGGCAGACGATGACGGATTGCTTAATGAAACTTGGACAACATCAACATTCCACGTAATGAATACTGTCCTGTATCTTGCATTGGCTGCAGCAGCAATCATAATAACCGTAGTCCTGTTGAAACGGTTACGTCGCAACCCCAACCAAACCCTAGAACAGACGGAATAAAGTTTAGAAAACGGATAAGAACAGGAAACAAGTAACATCAGAAGCGGTTCATATTAGGAGACTAATAACAGAAGATTGTTGAAAAAATGTTTTTTCTGTTTTTCCAAACAAAACAACTGTCTAATATCCACAACCGCCAGCATATTAGTTTCCTAATAGAGGTACATTGTTGAAAACAGTATTTTTTCAGAAAAACAACAGCACAAAATAATGCAGTTAGTTTTCTGTTTTCAACCGCAAAATCAACATCTTAAGAACAGGTCAGTAGTGAAATCCAAAAGATTTCTGTCGGGAAAATTCTTTTTGAAAAAGATTTGCTTCAATAAAGTGTCGGATTAATTAAAGACTATACAATTTGTTCCGACATATTTTTATAGTCGGTTAGCGAAATGCTCTCATCGAGGGTGGTATTGTGTCGGGATATGACGGCAAAAAACCGGAAAGCAGAGAAGAATTCATCAAGTTGCTGGTGACAGCCAAGAAAGAGGAAAGGAACGCAAGGAGGTCTCAGGGTAGCCGATCGACAAAACCGACAATTAAGGGCACTGCCGAGGTTTTGGGGATTCACCGTGACACCTTGTATCAGTGGCTGAGAGAGTTTGATGTTGACTTTTCGGATGTGGATGAACGGAAAATGGTTTTTGAAGAAGCCATGAAACGCAAAGAGCACACCTATCTGATTGGCGAGGCGTTGATTGGTGAAGGAACAGAGGTCGCTCACATCGATTTGCTGATTGGAGACAAGGAAGGACCCATCGGGCAAGCCTTCGCCAACGGCTTATCTAACCTGTCTGCTGGTCACACTCCGCTTCTGGCAGTTATCAGACCGAATCTTCCGCCTAAACCGCACACTCTTCTTGTGCCCAAAGTCACTGTAAAGAACATGGAGCAGACAGGAAAAATTTTTGGTCCTGCTCAGGCAGCCGTGGCAAAGGCTGTTGCCGACTCTGTGGAGGAGGGAATCATCCCAGAGGATAAGGTTGACGAATGGGTGATCATATGCAGCGTCTTTATTCATCCACAGGCTAAAGATTTCCGCAGCATCTACCACTACAATTATGGAGCCACAAAACTGGCGCTGAAGAGAGCCTTAGAGAATTATCCGTCACTACAGAAAGTGATGTATGACAAGGACCGGGCAAAGCACCCGATAATGGGCTTCAAAGTGCCCCGATTATGGAGACCGCCTTACCTGCAGATAGCCCTCGACAATCCTAACTTGGAGGGCGTCAAGAAAATCATCAGCGAACTGCCCGAGAGCGACAGAATCATACTAGAAGTTGGCACACCCCTGCTGAAAAAGTACGGCGTAAACGTCATCCGCGAACTAAGGAAAACGGCGAAAGACATGTTCATCGTAGCAGACCTGAAGACGCTGGATGTCGGAAAAGTGGAGGTTGACATGGCCTTCGAGGAAACAGCCGACGCCGTTGTAGTCGCAGGTTTAGCAACCCCAGAAACTATCGACAAATTCATCAAAGAAGCAAAAAGGCTGGGAATCTACGCAGTAATGGACCTGATGAACGTCGACGACCCTGTTGAGAAGCTGCGGTCACTCAAACGGTTGCCTGACGTTGCGATTCTGCACCGAGCCATAGACGCGGAGAAAACAGGCAAAACACGGTGGGACCTAATCAAAGAGATGCAGAAGACCTTCCCAGACCAGAAGTTTCTGGTGGCGGTTGCTGGCGGAATAACTCCTGACACAGCGCCTGAAGCCTTGGCGAACGGGGCAGACATCATCATAGTCGGACGATACATAACACAATCCAAGGATGTGGAGCGGGCAACCAGAGAATTCCTGAAGAGCACCAGAGAGATGGCAGAAGACATAGACCTCTTCAGAGTACACGTAGAGTAAACAAGAGGGAGCAGTTTCCCTTCTTTCCTTTTTTTGTTTCTATCTTTTTTCGGCTATCGCATCGATTTCCAGCAGGGCTCCAGCCATGAGACCTGCCTGTGCCGTGGTTCGCGCTGGAGGATTCTTGTTAAAGTATCTGCTGTAGACCATATTGAAAGCTTGAAAGTCGTTGAGGTCACTGAGGAACACCGAAGTTTTCACAACATCATCTAATGTCAAATCGATGCTTTCGAGGATGCTCTTCAGGTTCTCCAGCACCTGAACTGTCTGCGTCTCTATTCTGCCCTCAACAATCTTTGAGGATTTTGGGTCAAGGGGGATTTGTCCAGAGATGAAAACAAAATCGCCGCTGATCACAGCCTGAGAGTAGGGACCCACAGGCTTGGGAGCCTTCTCTGTGAAAACGGTTCGTTTAGTCAATTAACTCAGCCTCATTATGCTCTCGGTTAAAAGATAATATATGGTTTGGGCACAGAAGGCACAGTTTAGAAAATAAACAGATGTTTTAAATCTGGGAAACCAGAAATAACAGAAATGTTGGTGAAAGTATGCCTACAATTAAAGTAAAAGCAAAATTGGTTGAAAACGTTCAGTCAATCGCAGACAATATGAGAGGACACAGCGTAGTTTTGGATCTAGGAACCGCAAAAGGCGGAACCAACACCGGACCCTCAGCATTGGAGCTGGCGATAATGTCTCTGGCTGACTGCGCAGTGACAATATTCGCTGACGTTGCCAAGAAAAGCAATGTAGAAATCAGCGGAATGGAAGTTATTGCAGAAGCAGACAAGCCCGCGGACTCGCCTAAACTAAATGGCGTAAACATCAAAGTCACCGTAACCTCCAAAGAAAGAGAACAGAAACTCAACGCAGTATGGAGAAGAACAGAAGCAAACTGTCCTGTCGTATCCATCTTCCAAGACAACATACCCATAAAAATCGAGTTCGAAACAGTCGCTGAGTAACGCGCTTATTCAGCGAACCTTCATACACCCTTCGACCCTTTTTTGGTCGCGCGCTACTTTAGAGAAGCTGATTCCGTAATTCTGGCTACTTTTGCTTTCACTCTAAACGAAACTGAAGGAGCAGAAAGGTTTTTAGCTCCAGCGAAGCCAGTCACTGACTAAGACAGGGTTTATCATGAGGTTTGTTGACGCCCACATTCATCTTGCAGACAGCAGATACGCCCAGAACGTTGGAGAAATCGTGGCAGAGGCAAAGCGGGCAAACGTTTTTGCTTTGGTCGCCAATTCCATGGACTTGGAGTCAAGCCGTCAAAGCCTCAGGTTAGCTGAAGAGCATCCTGACCATGTTTATGCTGCGTTAGGAATTCATCCTTGGAACACAAAGCAGCTGAAGCCAAACGAAGTTCAGGAGACTGTTGACCTAATTTCCGAGAATACAGAAAACAGGCAAAAACTGGTGGCTGTTGGAGAGATAGGCTTAGACTCCAGCTACTCGGGAAGTGGGGAACCCACAGAAATCCAGTTGCATGTCTTCCATGAGATGCTTTCCGCAGCTGAGAAACTGTCTCTTCCTGTGATTATCCATTCCCGTGGCACCACCAGCCAAATCGTGAGCATGCTCCCCTCATACAAAATCAGAAAGGTTCTTCTACACTGGTTCAGCCAGCCCCACAGCCTAATCCCCACCATAGTGGACCGCGGCTACTACATCACTGAAGGTCCGCCAGCCGTCTTCCAGAACGGCATCCGCGAAGTCGTCCGTCATATCCCCTTAACTAGGCTTATGACAGAAACGGATGGACCTGTTCAGTTCAGGGGACCCTTTAAGGACCAGATGACTACACCTTCTTTTATTCCCGCCGTGGTTGAAGCTATTGCCCAGCTGAAAAATAAAGAAAAAACTGTGGTTGCTGACCAGATTTTCCAGAATTTTGTTGACTTTTTTGGCGTAGAAGGCGTAAGGGATAAAAGGCATGATGAGGGGACAATTCAGGACTAAAATGATGAGAAAGCGCTGACTGGAGGACGTGGTGATAGATTGGGAAAAGTGCGCACTGAACAGGTGAAGAGACTAGCCCGCGAGCTGCTAGATCGGTATCCAAGCAAATTTTCGACAGATTTTGAAAGCAACAAAAAATTTGTTGATGAATACACAAACATTTCTTCAACAAAACTAAGAAACAGGGTAGCCGGTTACACTGCTCGATTGGCAAGCGCAATGTATGGTCCTGAAGTTTCAGAACCTGAGAACGAAGAATAGAGGCACTTACGTAACTAAAGAAAATGGCTGTCTATTCAATTCTTAGTTACGTCTGTCGAATATTTTTTATAACCACTTACATATCTCATGAATAGACAGAGCAAACCAAAAGAGGGAAAACTGAATGCCAACCGTGGATGGTTATCGAAAAGGCTGGGCTAGCCGTTACCTCAGAGAGGCAAAGGCAGAGTTGATTGCAGCTAAGAACACGCCCTACATGGCAGCAGGTTTCATCATCGAAGCTCTGACCAAAGCCCAGGCAGCTATATACTACAGCTTAGGGGACCCCGCTTTTATTGTGCCGATAGTCCATGAGACACTCAGCACCAGACAACACGTTGAAGAGCCAATTCTAAACTTTCTTGTCGAAATCGAAAAAACTCTCCAACAGCTGGCACAGGACCCTAACTCGGATAACGAAAAGATCATGGAGCACGTGAATGACATAATCAAATTCACGTCTGAGATAGTGGAGCTTTTCGGCGGCGAAAGCTCATAGCTTACGAGAGAACAAAACATGGTCGTCACTGTAGAAGTCAGACTATTGGGGATTTTTCAGCAGATTTCGGGAAAAAAACGTTTCATGTTGAAGCTGGAGGAGCCAGCGACAGTCCGAAAAGCTGTAACGAAGCTTACGGAAACTTTTTCATCCGAATTCAAACGAGTTCTGATTGACTCGCAGCTTGATGACCCCAGACCAAACGCTCTGATTCTTGTAGGAGGAAAAGAGATTAACGTGCTGCAGGGGCTTGAAACTGAGGTCAAAGACGCTGAGGAAATTGTTTTGCTTCCGCTGGTTCATGGCGGTTGAGCCAATTTGCGCTGCTGTAGCAGATGTTTATCTGTAAGCATTAAAACTTGGAACACAATCTGGCACCAAATGCGCAAGTACGAGCTATCCCCTTTATATTCTTAATATATGAGCCTCCTAATAGCCCAAAACTATATTGCAGGGTACCAAAGAGCCTGTCAAAATAGCCCATCCCCCTTGGAGCAGATGTTAATCCTTGTTTTGATAACGTATATACACCACAAACCCACTATTGCCTGATTGCCCGAGTTGGGGAGCACGCTTGGATAGGTTGACAAGGCACGGTTGGCTGCCCAGAAGTCGGCTATGGACCGTCTCACACGATCACATCAACTGAGGCGGTTGTGGCTGGCAACTGGATGGCTGATTATGCTGCGTTGGTCTGCCTGGGCTTTGACCCTTCTCGGGCATTTCCATTTTAAACAAAACAATATTTCATGATGTTGCTGCCCAAGAATCCTGCAACCTGACCTCTTTGATCAGTGAATAAACGGCGCCGAAAATGGAGACAAAATTTTGTTTACTTCGCAGAAATGGGCAGTTTCCTTGACATGAGAAATGCGTTTTCTCCGTCCGCGTAGTAGTTTCTGAGCGTCCGCGCAGTTTCGAATCCCAACTTCTTGTAAAGTCCTACCGCGGGCATGTTGCTTGTCCTGACCTCCAAGTAGCACTCCTTTGCATTGTAGTCCACCATTGCTTGCGTCGCTTCTAGCATCAAAGAATAGCCCAGCCCCTTCTGTTGGTGTTCGGGCAGAACAGCGATGGATATCACATGCCCCTTCTTTGTTACCCCCATCAGTCTGAAGCTTGGGGCTCCGGTTTCGATGCGGCACATGATGTAGCCTACTATTTTTTTGCTGATTTCAGCGACTATGAATGCTTGTGGGTAGCGTTTGTACAGGTTCATGAAAAAGAGGGGAGTGTAGTTTTCTGGTAGACAGTCTCTGTTTATTTGGATTACATCTTCTAAATCAGCTGGCTTAAACGGCCTAAACTTGTAATTGAGTTCCAAAACCATCCACCATGCCTTCTCTCTGCCTTTCTGCCTAACTGAGTTTGATGCTTAAGTAAACAAAAGTAAATATACTTTTTCGTAAAGCAAGGCATACTAAACCGATGGAACAGATAGCTGATTGACTAACAAAGGAACAGTAAATTGCGTTTGGATTATCTTTCTTGAGGTTCGCCATATTTCCATATTCTTGAAACTGCAAAGATTAGAATAAGGAAGATTACAATGATTATTATGACAACTTCATACAATGGACCATCATCATTTCCAGTAATGGAACTCGCAGAAGACAAAAAACTGCCTGTTATGATTATGATTATAACCAGAATGTAATATGAAACCTTACTTCTCATAATACAAGGTTACCTCTTCTTCCAAATCATATAGCCAATTAACAAAATAAGAACAGTTAAAGTATATTTAACATACTAAACGAACAGATTCCTGTTTCAGCCTTGAAACTGACAAAAAAGGGTTTAGTTTCACTCATCTCTCCCCTCTTTGTGGTCATACGTTGCTCCACATACCTTAAAACCGTTCACAACGAACTCAATGTCAAACACTAAGCATGATAACTAGATAACTGAAAAGGTGAATGATGAAATGGAAGATAATGACCTGAAAAACCTTCCCGGCGTCGGACCCGCCACAGCCAACAAACTCAAATCCTCAGGATTCACAACCGCAGAAGCAATTTCTGTGACCCCACCCAAGGACATAGCAGAAAAGACGGGAATCGGCTTCAACACAGTCCTCAACATCGTAAGCGCAGCCAGAGAAAAACTAGGCATCGACTTCATGACAGCAGAAGACCTGTGGAAAAAAAGGCAAGACATGCAAAGATGCTCCATAGGCTCCAACAATCTGAACCAGCTTATGGGCG
>CAZJLG010000027.1:0-10976 GCA_964546665.1 uncultured Candidatus Bathyarchaeia archaeon | reverse complement strand
TGCGAGTCACAAGGGACGAAGAACTCTACGGACTAGACATCGCACTGCACAAGACGCTGGCATACCCCGAAGACATGATGGAAGACAAATAAGCATCTGTATCAGCGCCGTAACGGCGCCCCTTTTCTCTTTTTTTCAAAAACATTTCTTCAAAATAGCATTCCGAAGGTCTTAAATATTCAGTTAAGGATGAAAAACTCCAATCTGGTGAGTTGATAATCCTTTGGTGTCTCAATCATCTAGAAATAAATTAAAAACTGCTTTTTTTGTTAACGTGATTATCGTGGCTATCGCCATTCCCAGCTACTTCTATGTTGGGTCGGTGATTCCGAAACCTGCCAGCTTCCAAGTGAACAATCTAGTTTTGGATTCTGACTGGATTCAAGTTGGAGAATCGGTGCAAATATCAGTTAACGCAACTAACGTTGGAGACCAAGCAGGTAACTATTCGGTGACTCTCACGATTGATGGTGAGCCCATAACGACAGAAACGGTTCAGCTTTTAGGATCAGAAAGTACAACCGTGACTTTCACTGCGACAATAATTACTGAAGGAAATCACACAGTTCAGATAGGAGACCTGACTGGGTCAGTGAAAGCTACATTGGATGCGCCATCTAAACCTGCTGAAATCCAAGTAACAGACTTGGGTGTCAGCCGCGCCGTTGCTGAGGCTGGTGATACCATAATTGTTTCAGCTACTGTAATAAACACGGGAGACGAAAGCGGCACTTTTTCACTTGACCTTTATGTTAATGACGAAAAAAGGGATACCCAAAGCGTTCAGCTTGACGGCGGAGAAACAACAACCGTTCAATTTGAAGTTACTGAAGAAGCTGAAGGAACTTACGTTGTTAAGGTGGGCGATTTAACTGAATCTTTCGAAATCAGTTCTGATGCTGAGCCTGCTAAACCAGCCGAGTTTGAAGTAAAAGATTTAACTGTTGACCCATCCTCGGTCATCGCTGGCGAGACTATAGAAATCTTTGTTAAGGTAACCAATGTTGGAGAGGAAAGCGGCACCTACACTGCAAACCTCAAAATTGACGGTACAACGGTAGACACAAGAACTATCACATTGGCTGGCGGCGCAACTCAAGTTATAAAATTTGAACTTACTGAAACAAACGCTGGTACACATACTGTGGAAATCGATGATGCGACAGGTTCATTCACTGTCGAAGCCCCAGTTGCTGCGTCAGACAAAGTAGATTTGTTGAGGATGTTTGTAGACCCCTATGAAGTAAATGACGGAGACCTAGTAACAGTCACAGTTAAAGCCAACAACACGGCAAACCAGGAGGAGACTCTTAGTGTAAGGCTTCTTGTTGAAGACCAAGTTGTAGAAACGAAACAGGTTACTTTGGCGCCAGGTGAATCGGATGGAACAGTCACATTTACTGTTACGGCAGGCGCAGCAAATGCTGAAACAACGAGGGGTTACGCCGTTGAGGCAATAAACCTCGGCAATCAAAGCGACAAACTAAAAGGATATTTCACAGTTGCTCCTGTGGGCTTCCACACTCTCACCTTTTCTTCAAACGCTATTGGTTTGGAGTTTACTCTTAACGGCGAGACTTATGCCGCACCATATAGTAAACTCTTGCCAGCAGGAACCTACACCATAGTTATACCTGATGGCGTCGAAGGGGGAGGCACCTTCTGGAACTTCACCAGCTGGAATGATGATAAGTCGACAAGCCTCACTAGGACCATATACTTAGACCACCGTATTTCTCTTATTGCCGATTTCATGAACTCGAAGTCTTGTCCTTCATTGTATGTTTGGAATGGAACCGAATACTTGTACACCGCCGAAATATCCGATGGAACAGGCTACTTGGGAATTTTTGACTACTTCCGAGAAGACGGAAGCCTGTCCTTCCTTTACAGTGTTCCATGGGACTACACCAAATTGAATGCTAGTGTACTCCAACCAAACGGAGGCTACTACGACATGACTATCAGACAAAACTGGGATGAAATCGCCTACGTAGACTCCGCCACCTTAGTGGTGGTGGAGCACTCGCCTGATGTTGATGTGTACTCAACCAAAGCCACATATCTCTATGATCCTGACGGGCAGGGAACAATCTTTACGGTCAGCAAAAACCCTGATGCCCCTGTTTCCTGCGTCAACTCGACAGGACATGACGTATTGCCGTTAGTGTTAGAACGTGACGGAATCACAACCCTCGGCAACGAATTCCAATGGGACACCCTTGAACTAGATTTGGGTGACCTCTCAGACGCGGAAGAAATCAAGCTCGTAGTCGCAGGGACAATACTCTACTCTACAGGTGAAGAACAGGGTGCATGGGCTGAGCAGTTCTGGGATAAACCGGGTGAGCAGCCGTTTCCGCCTCCCTACATGGACGTTAAAGACGCTGAAGGCAACTGGGTTCCAGTTCCCGATAACAGGCAATTCCCGCTGCTTGATGTTACTCCTGAATGCTTTGTTGTAAACTTGACTGGAGTCTTCCTAACAGACGATTACTCCCTCAGAATAAACACCTTCTTCAACACCCGATTCGATTACATCGGAGTGGACACAACACCCCAGCAGGATGTGGGGATTAGAGAGGTTACCGTTTCTTCTGCCAGTTTGTCTCAAGCTTTCGCAGCCGAGTCCACTTCGTCAGGTAATTTCACGCGATACGGCGACGTAACCGAGCTTATGACTGCTGCAGACGACATGTATGTGATAATGCGGCAAGGAGACGAAATCCGCATAATGTTCTCATCTGACCTAGGCGCTGTTCCCGAAAACATGGAACGCGACTATTTCCTGTTTGCCAGCGTCTGGTTCAAAGTTGATGGACTTCCTTATGTGCCCTTCAATGTAGACCCGTTGCCCTTCCATGCCATGACCTGCTTCCCGTATCCGCAAACAGAAAGCTACCCCTACGATGCAGCGCATCTAGCTTACTTGGCAGAATATAACACCCGAGTAATACCTGCCCCGTGAACTAAAAAAAACGTTGGAGTATGGACTTTGATTAGCGAGGAGGAAAAACTGGAATGCTGGAGCTGATAAGTCAAATACTGCTGGTAATAATTGCTGGAGGCTTAGTTTCAGCGGGAATACTGGCAATACTGGTTTGGGTAAGGAACCTGACCAGAAAAATGAGCATTCTGCGGCTCTTCGTTCAGATAGTTGCCACAATCGCGATTTTTGTGACTCTGCTTTTCTTGCCTCTTCCTTGGAACCCTATACTTTCTGGGCTCGTCTTTTCCATAGCCTTACGGCTAACAGCAATCTTTATCCTGATTATCGGCAGCACACTCATTATTGGGCGCTTCTTCTGCGGGTGGCTCTGTCCCTTTGCATTGTATATGGATCTGCTTACTCGCCTCAGAAAGGCGCTTCGGATACCGTACCTGAATCTTCCTGAAAGACTCAATGATGGTCTCAATGTCCTCAGGTACGCTATTATGGCTGCAATCTTGGTTATGGCTCTTGTTTTAGGTCCACTGAACGCTGACTTGTGGCGCTTCATTATAATGTTTATGGGACCCTTCAAATCTCTGATCATCGTGTTCCTGAGTCCTGTGGAGCCCTACGTTACACAGGTAGGCGACGCATTAGGATTCAGTGTTTGGGGCACTAGTTTTCATGACCTCAGCGGAACAATACACTACTTTAACGGCGACCAGCTCATTCTGCTTACATGGATTGTCTTCTTTTTATTCACAGCAGGCGCATTTATGGTGCGACTGCTTTGGTGCCGATTCTGCCCTGTAGGCGTGACACTTTCCATACTGAACAGGTTTGCTCCCTTCAAATGGGCTCCCCTGCTTCACATAAACAAAGTGGAAGAAAAGTGCACAAAATGTGGAATTTGCAAAAGAGTTTGCCCAACACAGGTCACTGACGTGTACGAAGAAAAAGGCGGAAACATAGCTTCCTCAAAGTGTCTTCTTTGTATCCGCTGTGTAGAAATGTGCCCCTACGAAGGTTGTCTGAAGCTAGACTTTGCGGGCAAAACAATCTACAAGTCGAAAAACTGGCTGGAACCAGAAGAATAAATTATCAACGGTCTAAAACGTTAGAAAAGTGGAATCTTTAATCTGTCTCTGTCTTTTTGGATAGCGCCTTCAACGTTCCGGAGACGCCAAGCACATGTATAGCTCCACTTTTTCCATTAATGACCGTAGTTGAGGCTATGGCTGCTCTGACCTGCTCAAGCGCCTTATGGGAACAGCAAACCACAATTTGTCGTTTATCTGTACGTTTTTCAACCAGTTTTAGGTTTGCTTTGCTGGCTCCGTATTCGCCAAAGAGCCTGTGAATTGAAGCTTGAACCGCATCCAATACTACCTGACCGTTGAGGGCCTCTCCGTTCACAGTTGCTAATGCTAAGTAGCGCCTTTTTTCTCGTTTAAGCACCTGCTTTCCTTCCTACAACCTGTATTCCCGGAGCCACATAATCTGGGCTCAGCTTCTTTCTGTTCCGCTCAACCATAATCAACGGATTGTCTGACAGCGCCTTCAATGCAGAGGATAATGGCAAGTCAAAAAGTGTCGTCAACGCAGCATAGTCGTGCGGTCCCCTCATGAGCAGCTCTTCTGTGGCGCCGCTGGAGAGAGTAATTGGCACCTTAAACCGTGTTGCCGTTGCCACTTCCTTTCTCAGGCGGGATAGGAGGCGGACTCGAGAAAAACTTGTCAACTGTAGCATGGGAGCAAGTTCGATTTCAAGGGATGCCAGTGCTTGAGAGGCAAGTTCGGCTTCTGCTTCATCAAAGAATCTTTTGCGGAGGCTTGTGACAGAAAACTGGAGCAAATCAACACGCCTGTCCTTGGCTGCCTGTCTGGCCACCTCCTTTGTGTCGCATCTTACGGCTAATATCTCGAATTTTCTTCTGTAACGGCGCAGGCTCTGAAGAAGCTCGTTTGATGTTCTGGGAAAAAATGTTACTCTTGAGATAAAGTCTATTTTTTCTTCGCTGCAGATGCGCCTGAGCTTGCTGATCTGTTCTTTAGATGCGTTGGGGGATAGAGGTATGCCAACTAGACTATAGCCTAGCTCCGAGGCTCTCCTGATCATGTCTTCTGCCTTAACCGAGTCCTCTGTGGGCACCCTGAGGTGCAGGTCAGCGAAGCGCCTCATGTTATCATCCCGATTTCTCTACAAACCTCAATTACGTCTGCAGTTTTGGATTTTCTGAATCTTATTCGTATGCGGATGGGGTCAGATGTGACAAGTTTGATTTTGCCTTTGAAGGCAGCTTGCTTGTCAAGTCTGATGAATAGGCTGCCCTCCTCGACGCAACGATCTATCATCCTTTCCAGTTCAGTCTTATCCAAAGAACTGAGGTTCGACGAAAGCTTCTCGACTAAGGCTTTGGCTGTTCGCTTGTCCTTGATTCTTGTTTCGAAAAAGGTTATGGGGTTGCCGTAATGCCCCTCCAAGTTTTTTCTATCAAATGTGATATCCTCTGTGTGGTCGCTGGGCAGAACATTCTGAACCGCCTCCAAGACCTTGTCCAAATCTTCTGTGGCGTGGGCACAGAAACGAACATCAACATATGCTATGGGCAGCTGAGACAAACCTACTTCACACTCTTCATGAAACTCTATTACACCCAACTTGATATAAATATGTCAAGTGCCGCGCAGCAGAAGCATGTCAAAGAGAAAGGGGCTTTTGTGTGCGGTTATTGCTTGTTTCTTCGTTTCACAACTGCGTTGCGGCTTGGTCTAAACTTCTCTGCTCCTAATCCTCTGTTGCGGAGTCCCCGCACTTCTCTGCCTGCGCTGGTTATGCCACGGAATGCTCGTCCGGTCTGGTTTGCTATTGGGTGATCAGGAAGAATCACGGGGTCAATCATGATGACTTCGTACCATTTGAAGCGTCCATCCTCCCAGACCCAGTAGGAGTTCAGAACTTCTAGGTTGGGAAACTTTCTGGCTGCTCGTTCCTCAGCGATTAGTCTCATGCTTTTGGAGAGTTTGATTTTGTTGACTCCCAACCGCTTCTGTCTGCGTCCACTTGTTGGTCTTGTTTTTCTGAAGCCTGAACGTCTGACCCGTACGCGAGCCAAAACAATGCCCTGCTTAGCTTTGTAGCCGAGGTTTCTTGCTCTGTCCAGCCGGGTTGGTCTTTCAATTCTTGTGATGGCGTCTTGTTTACGCCAAGTTATGGCTCTGTGCCACATTAACTCCTTGACAAAGGATTCATTCGGCTTTTTCCAAGCCTTTGCAATATATTTGTATGCCATTTCTTCATTCCTCGCATTCTTTCGGTTCAACCCTGTGAAGGGTCACATCCCATAGGAACTGTAGCAAAAGAAACAAAGACAGTTAATAAACCTTTTTCAATCCTTGTCCACCAGCTTAGCCTCTTTCACAACAAGAACTCCGCTGTTGTTTTCGTAGCTGGTTTCAGCTTCTATTATCTCAAGGCGCTTTTTGTAGATGGGAGCATCCAGAACCAGTGATTCGTATTCACCGCCTTCACCCACCAGGCTAATTTGGTACTTTTCATGGAGTTCCACAAGCTTCTCTAACGTTTGAGCATTGATTTCCCGTCCCAGCCATGTCTGGTCCAAACCGAAAGCATACACTCCCACTATTATGACCTTGAATTTGAGATGAATTAATTCTTTTATGATCTCCAGCGGGTCTTGGTGCCAAAGCGGCGCAACAGACTTGAATCCCAACTCGTCGCATAATCGGTCAATACGCTCTTTCTGGTACACGGACTGCACCGCTCCAGTTACTACTCCATCCACATCAAGGGATGCAAGCAACTTTTTCAGGTCTTCTAGTTCCTTCTCTTTTATTCCAGAGGTAGGGGCAGTCACCAGCGGGATTTCAAGTGCTCTGGAGATGTGGTCTGTCAGGTTTATGTTGGGAAAATGGAACATGTAGCTGTCAGAGCGTTTTGGAATCATTGTGGCAAGAACTTCGATGGTGTACCCCATCTGCTGTGCTCGATAAAGAGCAAGAATAGAGTCTTTTCCGCCAGTAACTAATGCTGCCAAACGCACTTTTTACGCACTCGGCTACTACTTTTGTTTACATCTTCTTTGCTTTCTCAAGTATTTGAGCCGTTTTTTGTTCCCACTCACCGAGTTCCTCAGGAGAAGATGGGTAGTTCCTGTATAGTTCCTTGATTTCCTTCATGAGCTTAGCTGTAGTATTCAACTTTTTGAGGAGAGACAAACTTCCAAGCCCCTTGAAGAGCCTGCTAGTCTTTTCGCTTATGTTCAGTTTCAGGTCGTCGCCCATGCTCGTCTTAAGCAGGTCATCGTCCGTGATCAGATGCTGCTGCATACCATAATTCATTTCCTTGTTGGTTAACCGCTGAAGAAGCATACGGAAGATGTCCAATCCCGCCTGTTTAGCGCCATACAACTCCATGAACATTCCCGTGTAAGGCCAAAGCATCTCACGGCTCACATCATCCTTCTCCAACGCAACTACAATGACTTCAGCGGCTTTCACTCCGCCCATCATCGAGGAGCCTATTCCGCCGCCATGAATTGGATTAACTTGGCAAGCAGCATCACCAATAATGATTATTCCATTTGCCACCATGGGACTTATGGGTCTCCGGGTTGGAACAAGACCTCCGCCGCCAGTTAAAGCCCGTGAACCTTTGAAGATAGGCATCGACAAAACATGCTCCTGATACAGCTGTTTCGGGTTAGGAAAACCCTTAACCATGGCTACACCTAAGCCCGCGTTAACCATTGTTGGGCCTTTGGGAAAAACCCAACAGTAACCTCCTGGAAAACGCTGCAAATCAAGATATATTTTACAGAAGCCAGGGTCAGAAATTTGTTCCTCCACTTCACGGATTTCGCGGTAGCAAACCTCCACATCAGCATCGTCAACTTCTGTCTCAATACCAAATTCGGGAGGAAGCTTCTTTCTCAAAACCGCTGAATGTCCACTCGCATCCACTACAACCTGAGCCGACATTTCCGTGTTTTCGCCTGTTTTTGTGTCTTTTGTCAAGACGCCGACGACAACGCTGTCCTTTATTGCTGGCTCCGTCACCATGGTTGAGTCTATCAGGGTTGCCCCCGCATCTTTTGCCTCTTTTACTAGTCTTTGACCGAAAAGTTGGCGATTAACTAGGTATCCATGGATTCCCTCTCCCTGTACAGTGACGACGGTTTCCATGTCTGGCGAATAGACTTTGATTCCTTCTATTTTCTGTTCCAGTTCCGCTCCTGAGGGATGTGCCAAGTTTATGTTGTCAAAGTGGTGTTTTCCTATGGCGTCCCCACAGACTTTGTCTCCTATCTTGTGTTCTGGCTTTTGGTCTATCATGCAGACCTTGAGCCCGGCTTTGGCAACAGTCTTGGCTGTTAGGCAGCCTCCTGTTCCAGCGCCGACAACTATAACATCAAATTTTTTCAAGGGCTATTTTCTCCAACAGTTATCGTTTGTTATTTGCCTGAAAAGAGCTTCATAACTTTTACGATATTTAGAGAACATGTAAGGGGTTAATTTAAGCTTGCTAGCTGTTCAGTCGCTCATAGAATCCGTTTATTTAGGGAGTTGTCGTTTGTTGCTAAAAAGAGGATGTAGTTTGGACTCTTTTTTTGTGTCGAGTCCAGTCTCTGGATAGTGACGCTTCGGTTATATCCAGTCTTGATAGTTCTGTTCTTCCCATATTTTGGTGATTTCTATGTGAACTTCTTTGTCATAGTAGTCGTTATTGAAGAAGTTGATGTACCACACCATGTTCACGTTTTCTGGGTCAACGCTCCATCTGACAATTCCGTTGTCTGTTTCGCATATCCATCTCTGAATTTTTCCCATCATAATGTCACCTACTTTACAGGGGAACCACCCGAGGGTGTCTTCAAACATTACTGCGGAGTGGGGTGTCCATTTTATGGTCCCTTTTGAGACAGTAATTTTTACTTCAAACAATCCTGCTGGCGCAGACAGATAGAACCCCCTGAATTTAACTTCCTTGCTCTTAATTGTTATAGTGTTACTGTAGATTAGTTCCCTTTTCTCGCTGTAAGCTAGAGCGTACATTACGCTAGCAAAGATTCCAGCAAGCATCAACAAAACTAGCATACTGATCTTAACTGCTTTTATCGTCTGCATCTTCCATCACGCGCAATTATACTTAACAAAATATTACTTCTTGCGATGTGAGGAATGCGACAGACAACTAATCAACCGCAAATTTTCTATGTAAACTGCTGAATCGTGCTATTCGACGGAAAAACGTGTTAAGATGAGCAGCTTTCGTCGCATTTGTCTACTTTGAACTTGTCCCAGCAGTGCACTATGTCCCGCATCAGTTCTGGCTGCAGATCATAAAAGTCATTTATTTTTCCCTCTGGAAAGTATATTCTGATGTTAACTTCTCGCCCAAGCCTGTCCATGGATAGCATGCTTGCTTCAGGCTTCTTTGGGAGAACCTCCTTGTATTTTTCATAAAATTTATCGATGGTCGGTTTGATGCAGTCCTCGATCATCTGCTTGTTTGTTCTGTTCTCAAGATGTGGAAAGCCCATCTTGAAGGAGTAATCGATTATGTCCTTTCTTCCAGAATAGTTGAGTATGATACTATCTAACACTTTCTTGTTAGGTATCTCCGTGATATTGTATGTTGGCGTGTAAATTTTGGTGTAGTTAATAGTTATCTCTTTAACTTCACCCTCAACATCTCCGATCTTCACGTAGTCTCTAACCATGAACGGTCGGGAAATCATAATGTAAAAACCCGCCAAGAAATTACCTATGGTTTGGGTTGAAGCAAAGCCTATGGCTGTTCCTGTTAAAGCTCCGCCTGCAAGAAACAGGTCAGTAGGCACTTCAAATAGAACCAAAACCGAAATCACGGCGCCTGTAGCAACAAGCAACCTGACAACCAACTTCAAAATGTTGGTTGCATGAGGCTCCATCTTCACTCGTTTTCCATACTTGGATATTGACCTGCGAAGCACCTTGTCAAGAACAAAAGCAACGACAACGACGACTATGAATATACCAACCTTAAGAAGCAACCACTCAGTTGGTGTTAAAGAGACAAAGAATGGACCCAATTGACCCAAAAAATCTTCGCCTGTGGTTGAGTTATCGGCTGTTAAGGACATAGGAACTTTGATACACTCCATGTGTGGAGGAAACGTGAGAATTTGGTTAAACAAAAACCTTTCTGTATCTCCACGAAATGGTACAAAAGAACAGAGCAACAATTAAGATTCAGTTAACCATAAACTACGTGAAAGAGAGACTGATTATGCCAGAAACGCTTCGAGTAAAAACGTGGCAACAATTTAAGGAGCTGGCGCTCGAAAAGAATGCAAAAACTGTTGTTTACGTTATCGCACAGAGTATACCCGCCAGAAACCACACAGGACTCAAACTAATCTTACCTGTCGAAGGCGCCCAATACATCTTCACCGACTCAGCTAAAGGCGACAAAATGAGACGCACAGGAATCCCCATTCGCGTGGGCACGAAGGGAAACCGCTTTCTCACAGACGATGATGTAATAACCTTCCTTAAAACACAACTGGAAATAAGTGGTCTAAAAATCTTTTCTTACTGGACAGCCTAAAACTAGAACTTTGTTTTCAAAAAAGAAAAAAAATAAAAAGATTGTTGTCGGGTCCAATGACCCGATTTAGTGACTGCCTGTTTGATGTTGATTCGTCCAGTTAGGGAGCAAGGCTACGGAATGAACATCGATAGCAAAGTTTCAGTGCGAACCACGCTGGGATGCGCTTCAATCATCTCGTAGATAATCTGCGTCAGCTGCTCGGAATCGTCTGCTTCGATTATTGCGATGGCGTCGAATCTTCCCAGAACCGAGTTAGCCATTGTCACGCCCTTGATCTTCCTCGACTGTACGATATCCTCTGAAGTTCCGGGTCTCATAGTCAAGAGTACGAAAGCCCTTATCTTTTTGCTGCGGAGATCTTTTGGAGCCAACTGTGTTTCTCTCCTTTTAGAAGAGCGTGATCGCAGTTTCGGTGTGGACGATGTTGGG
>CAZJLG010000026.1:0-10999 GCA_964546665.1 uncultured Candidatus Bathyarchaeia archaeon | reverse complement strand
GGCAGATGATTAGTCACCGCAGCAAAGAATACAAACAATTGCATGTTGAAACAGTGGAGATGCTGCAGCGGTTCCTAGAGACAAACAACGAAGTTTTCCTGTTCTCAAGCACTGGCACAGGCTTCATGGAAGCATCAGTAAGAAACTGCGTAAAAGAAAAGATGCTCTGCTGCGTATGTGGAAGCTTCGGCAAACGATACGCGGAAGTGGCAGCCGCAAACGGCAAACAAGTAGAAACCTTCGAAGTTCCGCTGGGCGAGCCGATTCTTCCAGATTTGCTGGACAAAAAGCTGAAGGAGACTCCTGATGTTGAGGCTGTTTCCATCACCCACAACGAGACAAGCATGGGACTCATCAACCCTCTGAAAGAGCTTGCTGAGGTTGTAAAGAATCATGGTAAATTGTTGTTTGTTGATGCTGTGAGTTCTATGGGCGGAACCGAAATACTGGTTGACAAGTGGGGCTTGGATGTCTGCTTTTCCAGTTCCCAGAAATGCTTCGGCGTTCCTCCAGGCTTGGGCGTGGGAAGCGTAAGCGCTGATGCCCTAAAAAAGTCTGAGACGGCAGAGAACAAGGGCTGGTACTTCGACTTCAAGGTGTGGGAAAAGCACCAGAAGAAGCAGGGCACACCCATGACCGCTGTTATTCCCCAAATAGCTGGCTTAAACACAATTCTTAAGATGATAGAATCCAAAGGAGGAAAACGCTGGTTCTTCAACCTATACGCCGAGCGGAACCGCAGGATCAGGGAAGGCGTCCAGAAGTTGGGGCTAACAATGTTCCCCAAGAGCGGCTACGAAAGCCCAACAGTCAACTGCGTAAACGCTCCAGCGGGAATCGACGGCGTTACGGTCTACGAGAAGATGCGCGAAAGAGGCTTTGAGCTTGCTAAGGGCTACGGAACAGTGCAGAACTTGACTTTCAGGATAGGAAACATGGGTTACATCGAATCTGCGGACATCGACCAGATGCTTGAAGCTCTAGAATATGTGCTGGCTGAGCTTAGGACGCTGTAGCCAAAAATTTAAACCCGCCATAAATGCTTAAATAATGCGTTGAACTCTCTCCCAGAGCTAAAGACTGTTTGGCATCGGGACAATTCATGTTTCAGTGGATTTCCCAAAAACAGTACATCAATGTGTGATTAGACAATGAGCGACCATACAATCCTAGTGTGCGACAACTTCGGCAAAGAATTCCTTGACCATCTATCCCAGTTTGGGAAAGTATTCCAATCCAGCGACATCGACTACAGTTTGCCCTTAGACAAAGTTACGATACTTGTTGTCCGAAGCAAAACAAAGGTCAACAAAGAACTGGTCGACATCATGAAGAGCCTTGAATGTGTGATAACAGCAACTCACGGCATCGACCACATTGACCTAGCTTATCTGGACAAAAAAGGAATAGACTTCCATAATGTTCCCGCCCAATCATATGACGTTGCCCAGGGAGTCATCGCCTACATTCTGGCGCACTGCACAAACCTTGTTGAGGGCGATAGGTCCATGAAGCATGGAGAATGGAAGAAAACGTCGCTTGTTGGCTGCCGTGTTTCCGGAAAAGTTTTGGGCATAATTGGCTGCGGCAAAATCGGACGGGAAGTTGCTAGGATGGGCTCCGCTCTTGGAATGAAGGTTGTTGTGTCTGACCCCTGCATCCAAGATGAAGCTGTAACTGTCGTTTCTTTGGATGAGCTTCTGAGAACATCCGATTTCTTGACCGTCAACTGTCCCCTGACAACTGGAACCAAAGACCTCATTGGAAAAGCTGAAATCGCCAAAATGAAGGATGGCGCCTTTTTGGTGAACACTGCACGAGGCGGCATCATAAACGAGGAGGCACTGCTGGAGGCTGTTAGGTCTGGAAAAGTTGGGGCAGCCCTAGATGTTTTCTCTACTAAAACGCCCTTCGAGGATGAGGTAGTTAATGGCTTGATTATGCATGAAAGGGTGATTGCCACGCCCCACAGTATCGGTCAGAGCCATGAAGCAATCGACGAGAAAGGCGAAGGCGTAATAAAAGCCATCGAAGCGCATGTAAAACGGCAAAAATAGACCAAGCTTACCGCCCCGCCTTTTTGTCTACTGTTTTTTAGATTTTTAAGTAAGCCACCTACTATTGTTTAAGTGTACTTTGAGCGGGGGATTCCAGTTTGCGTGAACCAGTTTTGGATGCTGCTAACCGAATAAGACGGCTTGAGGTTCAGGGTGCCCGAAACGTGGCAATAGCCGCCATAAAAGCCATCGAAGAGAGCACAAAAGACTCCAAGGCAACACGAAAAGAGACGCTTCTTAGGGAACTGTCAGACGCTAAAACCGTTCTTTTTGCCTCCAGAGAAACAGAGCCACTAATGAGAAACGCCGTCCGCCATGTCTTACATGCCGTAGAAAGCAGCGACGAAACGTCAGTCAAGGCGCTGGTGGAACTAGTTTCGCAGGTTTCCGGCAGGTTTTTGGAGAGCCTTAAAATGTCGAAGGAGAAGATTGCTTCGGTTGGCTCCAAAAGAATCTCTGACGGTTCACGGGTTCTTACTCACTGTCACTCTTCGACAGTCACTAATATGCTGCGGAGAGCCAAGCATGAAGGCAAAACCTTTGAGGTTGTCTGCACGGAGTCACGTCCTGTCTTTCAGGGAAGAATCACGGCCAAGGAACTGCTGGAGGCTGGAATCGAAACCACAATGATTGTTGATTCTGCGGTGCGGTATTTCATGAATGACGTTGATCTTGTGGTGGTGGGAGCCGACGCCATAACCTCTGAAGGCAATGTCATAAACAAGATTGGAACAAGCATGGTTGCCCTCGCAGCCAAAGAGGCAAGAACACCCTTCTACGTGGTTTGTGAGCTTCTGAAGTTTGACCCCGCCACAATACATGGAGACTACGAGACAATCGAGGAAAGAAGCCCCACGGAAGTCTGGAAAGACGCTCCCTCAGGACTGAAAATAAGAAACCCCGCCTTCGACGTGACAAGGAGAGAATTCATTCACGGAATCATCTGCGAAGAAGGCATCATATCTCCTGACTCGATAAGCGAGCTGATAAACCGGAAATACCCGTGGATATTCGAAGCAACCTGACCGTGCCGTTTCATTTTTCTTGTTTGTCCGGCTTTATGATTCTAATCTTCTTTTCCAGCGCTATCAGCTTCTCTTCCAGCTTCTTTATGTTGACGGCGTAACGTTCTAGCCGTTTTCCGTCTATGGCAATCCAGGCGGCGAGGGATATTCCGGAGAACCCTAAGATTATGTAGTATATGTAGAGGGCTAGCATCCACTCTTCCAGCTGTCCCCAGAGACTGTTCAGGACGTAGACGGTCGCACATATCATGATTACAAAGTTCAGCAGATGAAAATATGCCAAAAGAGTTCGCATCCTCATCCGCTTCATCCTCCCTCAAATAGTTCATTGATTACCGCTTAAAGGTTTCCCGAGTATACCTGATAAAGACGGTACCACAATAGTCACAAAACCGTTCACGGTTCTCGCCTAAACGTTATTGCACCTAAAAGTTTTTAGCCACTTTTGACAAGTCTCAGTAACATAGAACCGCAAGCTCCTGTGTGGTAAAGCGGTTTGATGGAGATTGATTGAACTTGACTACTTTAAGAGACATCCGAGAAAAGATTACGAAACTTGAAAGCGAGAAGGCTGACCTCCTGGCGGAACTGGAGGAACTCAGAGCAAAAGCAGAAACAAAAGCCACCACACTAGAAGACGAAGTAGCCCAACTCCGAGAAGAAGCAGAAGCCCTAAAAGAAATGCTCAACATCCTCTAAAAACCAGTTCCCCCCAAAGCACAAGCTCGGTCTTCCGTTAAACAGAAGAAACCCTAAAAGAACCGCCGTCTAAGGTAAAGGTTCACACTTCCGTGACACCTATTAGGCTCTTATTAGACTACAAATAGAGGTACATTGTTGAAAACAGTATTTTTTCTGAAAAACAGCAGCATATAACAAAATCATCGCGTCTATGCTTCATGTTTAATAGCCTCCGCCCATTTTTACCCTGCTGAGGCAGCAAAGATGGACCGCTGGAGACTGCTTAAACCCCAAACCGCAGACGCCTTCACGAACATGGCAGTCGACGAGGCAATCATGAAAGCCAGAATCGAAAACAGAGTCCTCAGCACTCTTCGCTTCTACACATGGAAACCTTCAGCCGTTTCCATAGGACGCTTCCAGAAACTGGCAGACGAAATCCACGTAGAAAACTGCAGAAAACACGGCGTAAACATTGTAAGAAGAATAAGCGGCGGCGGAGCCGTATACCATGACAAAGAAGGAGAAATCACCTACAGCATAGTAGCCAAACTAAGCGACCTAGGCTGCGCAGACCTCGACATGCTCAGCGCATACCAGAAAATTTGCGGCGGACTAAATGAGGCAGTTAAAATTCTTGGAGCCAAAGCTGAGTATCGTCCGCCAGACCCTAAACGGTGCCCCAACCTAGCAATAAGCGGAAAAAAAATCTCTGGAAACGCCCAAACCTCCAAAAAAGGCGTTCTCCTACAGCATGGAACATTTCTGGTGGACATAGACCACGAAAAAATGTTTACGTTCCTCCGAGTTCCGTGGGCAAAAACATTAGATGATGTGCTGGCGGTGTCGAAACGAAAGCTGACTTCTGCAAGACAAGAACTTGGCTCAAACTTTTCCACACAAGAAGCCCACCAAGCGCTGATAGAAGGTTTCAAGAAAGCGCTAAACATAGAGCTTGTGGAAGAAGAACTTTCAGAATATGAAATGAAACTTGCCGAAAAAATGAGAAAAGAAAGGTTTGTGACCGAGGAGTGGACGTTCCTCGGTAAATCATCCGTCTAGCCTGCTGTTTTTATCCTACAGAAACCAACGCGTACGTAACGATTACTTCAGCAAATACTGACGCAACCAACGACATCACAGTTATCAACGTGTTCAGTGAAGGTCCCGCAGTGTCCTTGAATGGGTCTCCAACTGTGTCACCTACAACAGTAGCCTTGTGTGTGTCTGATCCTTTACCGCCGTAAGCTCCAGCTTCAACGCATTTCTTGGCATTGTCCCATAATCCGCCCGCGTTAGACATCAACAGTGCAAAGATTAGCCCCGAAAAGATGCTGCCTGCAAGATAGCCGCCAAGAGCTTGTATTCCGCCAATAAAGCCTACAGCCAATGTGACGCCAATGGAAAGAACGCTTGGAGGAATCAACTCTTTCAGTGCACCTTTTGTGGCTATGTCAATACAAGAGTTGTAATCTGGCTTCACTCCCTCTTTGCCCTCTTTTAGACCCGGAATCTCCCTGAACTGTCGCCTGATTTCCTCTATCATTCTGAACGCGTTTTTGCCTACGCTAAGCATTACCATAGCTGAAAACACTGCTGGTATAGAGATGCCAATGAGTGCACCACTCAAAACAAACGGGTCAAGCAGATTAAAGGCAATTATCCGTCCTGTCAAATTCTGAACTATCTCTTGGAATGCTGCAAGCAAAGCAATTACAGTCAATCCTGCTGCTCCAATCGCAAATCCTTTAGTTATAGCTTTGGCAGTGTTGCCCGCGGCATCAAGTTTTGCTGTAATGTCAAGAACTTCTTCTTCTAGTCCTGCTTGTTCTGCTATTCCTCCTGCATTGTCTGCTATAGGACCATAAGCGTCACCAGCCACAATCATGCCAACAATAGACAGCATACCAACTGCTGCCATGCCAATTCCGTAAACTCCTGAAATTCCGTAAATCTCTGATACGATGAATGCTCCAACAGACGCGAGTGCAATTCCTAGAAGCGGCGGAAACATGCTCAGTAGACCATAGGAAAAGCCTGTGATTATGTTAACGGCAGAGCCAGTTTGTGATGCCTCAGCTGTTTTCATGACAGGGCCTTTGTCTATTGAAGTGAAGTAGTCGGTTGTAATTCCAATAACTACACCTGCAACCAGTCCGATAACAGCTGCTGCCCAGACGCCGACATTAATGTCCATATAGTATGTTGCTCCGAGAGTTAAGAGACCAAAAATGATGCACGTCAGGTAGGTTCCCATATTGAGAGCGCCTCCAGGATTTCCGTGTTTGCCCACTCGGACTACTGCAACTCCCAGAATTGAAGCTATAACTCCTAGCCCCGCAAACACCAGTGGCACGTCAACATAGGATATTGATGTATATGGAACCCATGTTGATAATGCTATACCCAGTATCATAACTGCAACGATGCTGGCTACATAGGAGTCAAAAAGGTCCGCTCCCATACCCGCTACATCGCCAACGTTGTCTCCAACATTGTCAGCTATTACACCAGGATTTCTAGGGTCATCTTCTGGAATACCCATCTCAACTTTGCCTACTAGGTCCGCGCCTACGTCAGCGGTTTTTGTGTAGATTCCGCCGCCAATCTTGGCAAACAGCGCCATTGCGCTTGCTCCAAAACTGAAGCCTAGAACAGTGTTTGGATCACCAGTGAGTGCATACACTACACTTATTCCAAGAAGGGCTAATCCAACAACAGCCAACCCCATAACTGCTCCTCCACGGAAAGCTATAGGAAATGCTTTGTTGAGTCCCTCTTTGGCGGCGTGTGCTGATTTGACGTTTGCTTTCAACGCAACTGTCATTCCCAAGTAGCCTGCCAACGCTGAACACACTGAACCAAAAATGTAAGCTGCGGCCATTGTGAGACTAAGAAATATTGCTAAGACTGCGGCTACTACTATAACGAAAACTGTGAGGTACTTGAACTCCACTTTCAGGAATGCTTTGGCGCCATCTTTTATGGCATTTGAAATCTCCTGCATCTTTGCGCTTCCGCTACTCTGCTTGTTTATGTAAAAGTAAAGGTAAATTGCAACCAGTATCGATATTGCTGCAGTAATCGGCGCAATTGTCCAATCAATCATCATCGTAACTTATACACCTCATTTTAGATTTATTACGGTTTTAGCTTGTTCGCTTTAAGGTTTTCCGTAAAACTGTTGATTCCAATCCATTCACACATCATGATTTACAATCTACGCCCAAGCTCCACAATTCAGACTTGAGCTATCCAAAAAAACTTCAATCAGATGTAAGAAACGCTTTTTAGGACAAGGACACTTAAAATTCAAAATCTCCAGTCTGTAAAAAAGGCGGATGGTGAAATGAGCACTGAATATTACGCCGTGGGAAAAGAGAAACTTTTAGAATCGCTGAAATCCACTGACGCAGGATTATCCAGTGAAGAGGCTGAACGTCGACTCCAAGAGTTCGGACCCAACGAGCTAATCGAAAAGAAAAAAATAAGTCCCCTCCAGATATTCTTTGGACAATTCAAAGACATCTTCGTAATCATGCTTCTAATCGCCATGGCTATTTCGATCGTGATTGCCTTCACCCGCGATGCAGGAGAATTCGTGGACGCCGCAACCATAGGCGCCATCATATTCCTCAACGCCGTAGTCGGTTTCGTACAAGAGTATCGATCAGAAAAGGCAATGGAAGCCATGAAACAGCTCACGGCTCCCAAAGCCCGCGTCCTGAGGGACGGAACAGAAAAGCTCATTCCCTCACGAGAGATTGTGCCCGGAGACATCATTCTCCTTGAAGCTGGAGACCGCGTCCCCGCTGATGCCCGTCTCCTCGAAGTTGTGGACATGAAAACCGACGAGGCTGTTCTCACGGGCGAATCCACAGCAGTAGCCAAAAAGGATGTTGTTGTTGACGCAAAAACGGCTGTTGCTGACAGAAAAAACTCTGTCTTCATGGCCACTCACTTAACCTATGGCAGAGGCAAAGCTGTAATCGCATCCACTGGAATGAAAACCGAATTCGGCAAAGTCGCCGAGTTGGTTCAAGCTGTGGAGCAGACAGAAACACCGCTTAAACAGAAACTAACCAGTTTCGCAAAAAAACTGGGAATTATAATCATCTTAGTTAGCACAGTCATATTCTTCCTTGAGCTCTACGAAATCTTTGTGGTTGACGCAGGCGCCAATCTAGAGATGGCTGTAAGCGATATAATTAATGCGTTTGAAACTGCAATCGCTCTTGCAGTCTCAGCTGTTCCCGAAGGCTTACCCGCAGTAGTTACTGTGTCTCTTGCTCTTGGTGCCAGAGAGCTTGCAAAACGTAAAGCATTAATCAGACGGCTTTCATCTGCAGAAACTTTGGGTGCAACAGACATCATCTGCTCCGACAAAACAGGAACCTTAACAAAGGGCGAAATGACCGTCCGCAAAATCTACGTCAACGACAAGATGATTAACGTAACAGGAGCTGGCTACGAGCCGAAAGGCGAATTCCTAGTAAACGATGTTCCCATAGATCCGAAGAAAGATGTAAATCTCACTCTGTTTTTGAGGGCTGCCACCCTGTGCTCCAATGCCAGTTATGACGGAACAAAAGTTTTGGGCGACACCACTGAAGGCGCTTTGATCGTTGCAGCCGCCAAGGCGGGGATGAAAAAACCTGAACTTGAGAAAGATTATCTGCGTATACAGGAAGTGCCCTTCACCTCTGAGAGAAAACGCATGACAACCGTTCACACGTCTCCGGATGGAGAAAACTTCTCATATGTCAAAGGCGCCGTTGAACTCCTCCTGGAACGCTCAGGGCACATAATCCAGGATGGTAAAGTAATCAAGTTATCCAAGGAAAAGAAGGAACAGGTCTTAAAAACTAATGAGGATATGGCAAATCAAGCTCTTCGCGTCCTCGCCGTAGCATACAAGGAGTTGCCGAAAACTAAAACCGGAGAGTATGACGAAGAATCCTTGGAGCGTGATTTGGTTTTTGTGGGATTGGCGGGAATGATTGATCCGCCCAGAGATCAGGCAAAGAGCGCCAACGAGATGTGCCGAAAAGCAGGCATAAAAACCGTGATGATTACTGGAGACCACAAGCTCACAGCAGTTGCCATAGCTAAAGAATTAACCATAATGAACGAAGGTGACTTAGCTTTTACAGGTGCCGAGCTCGACAAAATGGGTGACGCAGAATTCGACAAGATTGTAGAAAAAGCAGTTGTCTACGCTCGTGTTTCCCCTGAACACAAGCTTAGAATCGTAAAAGCCCTCAAAGACAACGGGCACATAGTCGCCATGACCGGAGACGGAGTTAACGACGCACCAGCCCTTAAACAGGCTGACATCGGTATAGCCATGGGCATAACAGGAACCGACGTTACCCGAGAAGCCGCAGACATGGTGCTGGCAGACGACAACTTCGCAACAATCGTCACCGCGGTTGAAGGTGGACGAGCCATATACGATAACATACGCAAATTCTCTTTCTTCCTGCTGCGCTCCAACTTTGACGAACTGCTAGTCATAGGCGTCTTTGCGTTGCTGGGACCCTTCATGGGATGGGAACAGATGATATTGCCCTTAACTCCCGCCATGATCTTATGGATCAATCTGGTAACAGACGGCGGACCTGCGTTAGCCTTGAGTATGGACCCGCCACAAGAAGACCTGATGAGCCGGAAGCCAAGAGACCCTAATGAAGGCATCCTTCATGGAAGATTCGCTTCGATCTTAGCCACTTTCGTGACGCAATTCCTGGGTACTGGGGTCCTGTTCGCCATTGCCTACTTCGTGTGGGGACGCTCCTTGGCAGAAGCACAAACCATGGCTTTTGTGCAAGCCACTATGCAGGAACTGCTAATCGTGTGGAACTGCAGGTCCGAAACGAAGAGTGCATTCAGGCTCAGCTTCACCTCCAACAAGTTCCTGCTTGTTGCAGTGGTTGTCTCTGCAATACTGACAATTCTGGTGCCTTCCACTGGTTTGCTGGGAACAACACCGCTAAATCTTGAGGACTGGGCACTTGTTCTGCCAATATCCTTTTCAGGATTGCTGATAATGCCCGAAGTCTTCTATAACCGAAAGGTTTGGCGCTGGAGATAAACTGCGGCTCGCAGAGAAACTGCCTAGAAATAGGTAGTTTAAATCCTTTTTTTCAATATATATCCGCATTTCATAAGTAAGATAAGGTCTTAACGTAAGCATTTTTCCGAAGAACAATGAGCAAACCACCATTACGTTTACGGTTCCTGTTCCACAGTTTAGGTCTAGGCTGCGTAAGCAGCGCCATCTTTCTGCAGATGCTTGTCTTCTGGGACATAGCTCAAACAGGAATCTTCAGGGCAACCGAGCAGAACCAAGCGATTCTGTCCTTCGAGATTTTTCTAACAATCTTTGCGCTAGTTTATTTCGTTTATGTGTATCAAAGTCTTGTCCGTTCAATACGATAGATTTATCTCAAAACCGTTTTTTACAAATTTTGTATTTTTGTAGAACACTAATAGGGACTCTTGTTCCCGCAAAATAAAAACTGTTAAATATTTCTCTGACCGAATTGAGGGAACAGTGATTTTGCGAGGTAAACAAATTGGAACTAAAAAAATTATGCGTAATTACATTGTGTGCGTTCCTTTTGACTTTAGCTTTCTCTGGGGTTGGAAATGCAGCTCCTCAAGGAACGCAGACTGTTACTCCCCTAGACTATGGGGGTCTACGAATTAACATCACCGCTCCTGTTCAAGCCGCCCCCGGCGACAACATTAGCATCACCGTGAGAACAAGCGCCTCTGATGTGCAGCAGGTTTTCATAAACTACATTAGCCTTGAGCTTTATGGCGTAATAAACGCTACAAATAGAGTTCCTTTGGCTCAAATCGATCATCTACACGACGTTGCCCTGTCTATTCATGAAACCAACTACACCATTACAATACCCGATGACATATCTCCAGGATTAATTTATGGAGAAGTAAGCTGTGACTGGAAAGCGCTTGGCGTGTCCTTCGAGATTCTGTCCTCTGGATTTGTTTTGACGTACATTGAAGACGTAGCATTAGAGCAGCTTCAAACAGATTATAATGAGTTGAATGCCTCTCACCAAGCTATCCTTCAGGAATACAACGAATTGAAATCGCAAGCCAGTGGAGCAGATTCGGATTCTACACGAAATCTGATGTACGTCTTTATCCTGACAACCGTTGTTGCCAGCATCACAGTTGTTGTTCTGCTAATGAGAAAACCCAAAA
>CAZJLG010000025.1:0-11155 GCA_964546665.1 uncultured Candidatus Bathyarchaeia archaeon | reverse complement strand
TACGAAAATGGAGCAAAATACATTCTCGTTTTTGACACCAACGAAAACTATACTGCAGGAATTTTAAAGGAAGAACATTTTGAAGCTTTAGAAGAGTTTTGGCAATATACCCAAACTCATCCCAGAGACAGTCTCCAAATCGAGAAAAGAGTTGCGTATGTTCTTCCAAAAGACTACGGGTATGGTTTTCGTGGACCAGACGATAAAATCTGGGGACTGTGGGAAGACACTATCCTCTCTCTTGAAATGAGCTATCATCTTGGCAGCTATATGGAACAGTATGGAGTTAATTTGGATATAATCTACGGTAGCGAAATAACAACTAATGAACTCTACAGCAAATACATTTTCTGGAATGGAATAGTTGTCTCAAATCCGTAGAATCTTGGTTCCCTTCTTAAGAAAAGAAAAACTAGCATACGCCAAAAAATTGGTCAGAGTGCCGTTATGCTCACTCAACTTTGTATGAAGCATACCTGTTTAAGCTAATAGAATACTTGTATTATATTTCGTGGACAGACTTCAACACATTTCATGCAACGAGTACATTGAGAATGGTTGAAGACTGGAGGAGTCGTCTCTTTTATTGCCTTTTCAGGACACGCATTTACACAACTGTAACAACCGCTACACTTTCCAATTACCGCCAAAAAGACGTCATTATTAAACCTGCATTTCTCAACTTCGCCCGATTTCAAAAATTACGTCTCCTTACCGAATATACTTTAGTGAAAAACTATCATTTTAATTAAAGGGGCTCCCCTTTTCGCGTACTGGAAAATTGAGTGTTTATATTTCAGAGATTTGTTAAGGATATTAAAATCTATTAACAACAATTGGAAGGTGTTATGTATGGAAGGTTATTTGCTTCTTGAATGCAGTTCAGGAAATGTATGGAACGTATTAGCTGACATAATTAAAATTGATGGAATTAAGATGGCTCATGTAGTAACAGGTAACTATGATATTATTGCATTTGCAGAATTTTCGGGTATTGAAGAACTCACCTCATTAATTCAAAAAGTTCAAACACTGTCGGGCGTCCAAAAAACACAAACAGCAGTCGCCATGACCAAATAACGTCTTGAGGTGGAGTAATACCTTTTCCCACAAACTCCCCTTTTTAACCTATTTTTTATGTCTGGAAATAAATCGAATTAATCTAATCAAGACATTTTTTGATTCCATCTAGTAAAGGTTGTTCATATTCGTCTTTTCATCAAAGAGCGGGAATAAGAATTAAGCGTTAAAAGTGAGTTTACGTCAAAGAAAATCCTTTAATAAATGGAAGATTTTAATGGTGTGTTTATGGGCTTGTAGCTCAGTTTGGCTGGAGCGTTCGGCTGATAACCGAAAGGTCGAGAGTTCAAATCTCTCCAGGCCCACTTTTACATTCACCTGGACCACTTTTGTGTTATTTGATTTTCTTGAATAGTTTTACGCCGTTTATTTCGCATTCGAAGCTGTAACCTTTCTCGATGAGTGATTTGGCTGCTTCTACGGTTGTGGCTGGTTCGCAGGTGTATTCTGGTTTTTCGTTGCTGAATATGACTTCTGCGAGGTGTATGTAGTTCTCTGTGTTTTTGATGTTTTTGTGTCCGAGGAAATTTTTCACGTAATAGAGGTTGCCGTTAGTTTGGTGGCAGAGCATTGTTGCTTTCCAGTGTCTGAAGGTGTGGAAGTGGATTTGTAGTAGTCTTGGGTTTTGGAGTTTTCGGCTTAAGTTTTTTCGTTGTTTTTGGAATAAGCGTCTTTGTGTTCTGAGGTGTTTGCTGAATATGTGGTCGGATTTGGTTTTTGCTTTGAGGTGCATTAGCATGTTTTTGAGTTTGTTGGAGAGTTTGAAGATTCGTGGGTTGCTTCCTTTTTCGGGTGTGACCCGGATTGTGTCTGTTTCGAAGTCTACGTCTTTCCAGTTTAGTGTGTGTGCTTCTCCTGCTCTCATGGCTGTTTCTTTTAGTAGTTGAAGGAATGTTGAGGTTTTTGGTCCACATCCGGCTATTAGTGCGTCCAGCTCTTCTTCTGTGGGGATGAAGGGGATTTTTTGGGCGATTCTGTATCGCGGTGGGTTCCATGTTTGGTTGTGCATTCGTAAGTATGCTGTGTAGGCGTCTGCTGCGTTCATTTTCCTTTTGTTACACCAGTTTTGTTTGGCTATAGCTTCTTTGATGCTTTCCGGATCATCTAGGTTTGCACCGCGTTTTGTTAGTGTTCTTAGTAGTCTTTCTCGGGTTGTTATTGTTGAGGGCGCGTAGCCTTCTTTTGTCATCCACCAAGCGAAGTTGAAGAGCTGAGATTTTGTGTCATTGTCTGTGGCTCCCGCAAGCCTGCTTTCTGTTAGGGGTTCCACTTTGGCCAAGTTTTTCATCTCGTTGTCTGAGACGCATACTCGACGTTGTACACTGTAGGCTTCCAAGTTTTTATTCATATGGATAGATTCGCTGAACCTGTAACCGCAGTCTCTACAGATGTGGCGTTGTATTTGTCCTGTGTTTGTATATCTTATTCCGTCTTTCCAGTTGTTTGATGAGTTGCATTCTGGACATTTGGGGGGCTGGGCGGGCTGACCAGAAACGTCAGACTTCCCTTCAGACTTTTGAACCCGCTTCGAGTATGCATTCACGTGGAAGCCAACCTCTCCCCATTTTGGTTATTTTTGTTTTGTTCTTTTTGATTTCAGGTGTTGTGGGCGTTGCTTAGTTAGCTGCTGTCAAGCAGATTGTTTGTTGTTGATTGAGGCGCTGAAGGTGGGTCACTTGGGCGCATTATTTTGTCTTCTTCATAGTTGATTGTAAACCGATTTACAGCCTGAAGTATGTGCAAATATTCCATGAGTTTTCCCTTTGTTAATCCAAATTCGTATTCTAGTGCAGCGATAGTTGCTGACAGCAGGATTTCTTCGTGTTTGTATAGCTGAGCCAATACAAACTTTCCAATCTCGTGGATTCGTTGTCTTCGGATTTCTGCGCCGTCATTTTTTACCATAGTTACTCCCCTTTTTGGTGTGTATGAGTGAGTGTATGTATAGCTTGAGTGAAGTCTTTGAGAGCGAAAAGATTGTGGTGTTCTTGTTTTCTTGTGTGAAGTGGGTGTGTGATTGTATGTATGTGTATTTGTGTGGGTAGAGAAGTAGAGAAGATAGAGAAAAGTAAAGAAAAACACATACTCACATACACACACCCTTTCCATTTAGATTCGTTTGTCTTACAACTCCTAATGCTTTTTTTTGTTCATCAGAAAGAAAGCTAAGACTAGCCAACTCTTTGTAGACTGCTCTTCTGACGAAATCGCTGACGTCTTCTCCTCTGTTTTTTGAGACTTTTTTCAGTAGTTCTACAATATGCTTAGGCATTCGTGCAAAGATTACGGGGTCACTCATTGTTATTCACTGCCTGATTTGGACAATGTTTAAATTGACTAATAGTTATTTTGCAATTATAATTTAGAATTAATAATTATTGGATAGGAAAGGGAATAGCTATTGGAATTAGAAACAAATAAGAAAAAATTTGCCCAACTAAATAAAATCCTCAAGGGGTCAGACGGAATCGTCTATTTGATGTTTGCAGGACGTGAAACATATGCTGCAGAAATTCAAGGGTCTCTGGTTGACACAATTTATAGACACGGAGCTAATGTAAATCAGGCAGTTGATAGGCTTCTCAAGCATAACTCTGAGTTCTTAGTTTTCAAGAGAAAACAAAGGGAAGAAGGAAGTAGGGGAAGAGAGGCTGAAATTTATACAGCAAATCTTGAACCTATTTATGTTACCTTGACAAGTTTGGGTGTAGAATTCAATAAAGAAGAATTAGAATCATTGCTAGTGCAATTGTCAGAAGCTAACGACTATTTTCCAAAGTATTTTATCAATGTATTTGATGTTTCAGTTTTGAGGAGCCTTTCTTGGAACAGCCTTTTTTCAATGTACTTGACTTTCTTGGTTGAAGTTCTCAAATCAACTGGACCCGTTGTTTATCCAATGCCCTCAGATTTTAGAATTAATGCTGAGAAATGTGCTCCACTTTTAAAGGCGAATCCTAACCTGAAAAATGAGTTAATTACGATGTCAGTGCAGCTCTCGTCTCCTGGCTTGCGGTTGAATCCTCAGTTTAAGGCTCAGATTGGTAAAGTCTTTTCTGGATTGGAGAACTTAGGGTCGGATTTGCAGGTGTTTGTAGAGTTTTTGAGTGAGCTTAAGGGTATGGGTATTACAAATTTCTCTGACCTTGCTTCACAATTCAGAGACGGAATGGCTCAATTACAGTTAGTCAAGACCCTTTTGGAAAAAACTACAGCTTTAAACAATCAATACGAAAAAATCAAGAAAGCTGAGAATCAAAAATAGTTCTTCACGCGTAACTCAGTTTTTTAATTGAAGCTGTAATCGAACCGATTTAGTTTTTGGTTAGTGGGTTTTCTGCCCAGTCTGTGCATAGTAGTTTTGCTTGTGTTAGGACTGTTTCTGTTGCTTTCTTTTGTTTGTCTGGTGGGTATCCGTATTTTTTGAGGGTTCTTCTTACTAGTACTCTGAGTCTTGCTTTTACGCTGTCTCGTAGTGTCCAGTCGATGGTTACGTTTTTGCGTATGATTTCTACGATTTCTTTGGCGATTGTTTGTAGTTTCGCGTCTCCGAGAACGTCTCTGGCGCTTTGGTTGTCTGCTAGGGCGTCGTAGAAGGCGATTTCTTCTTCTGTTAGGTTTAGTTTGGTTCCTCTTTGTTGTTCTTGTCTGATTTTTTTGGCTAGTTCTATGAGTTGTTGTATTACTTCTGCGGCTTCGATGGTTTTGTTGGTGTAGGCTTTGATTGCTTTGTCTAGCAGTTCTTCAAAGCTTCGGGCTTGTATGATGTTTTTCTTTTTTCTGATTCTAATTTCGTCGTTTAGTAGTCTTTTTAGGGCTTCGAATGCGAGGTTTTTTTGTGGCATGTCTTTAACGGTTGCCAAGAAGTCGTCGCGCGCGACATGTACCCTCACCAAACAGTTGAAACCTCTAAATCCGTATCCCTAATGAAGAGGGAGGTTTTTCTATAATAAATTTATTCAACAATACGAAAATGTTTTGTCTTAAGAAACTAATACAATTTAATGGACTCGGAAAAAATTTGAAGTTCCCTTGGTATTTTTGACGTAACAAAATTTTGTCAATCAATTTCTTTCCTTTCTGATGGATTTTTGAAAGGATTTCGGCTTGAAGGAAAAATTTTCATACCTGGTATCCCCCAGGAGATTTCCAATTTGGAAACAAAGGTCAATCTTTTGATTTCGAACACTTTTTCATAGAGGTGCTCAATGTCTTTGAACGCAAGCACAGCATATCCTTCAAAATCCCCTATGGCTCTAGAGGCTATTATTATGTCGCTAATTTTTTGCACTTCTTCAATTGCTTCATATCCCTTCAGGCCACTGTTACCTACTGAAAATGTGATAAGTAAATGTGCGGTTCCGTTGTATCCAAGTTTTTTTAGATTTACTTGGATGGAGCAACGTTCAATTATTCCCTTTCTTTTTAATTCATGATATCTTTTTATGACTGTTGGGGTTGTAACTCCGACTTTCTTGGCGATTTTTCTAAAAGGTTTTCGAGCATCATTCAACAGCTCCAATATTATCTGTCGATCTATCGAATCCATTACTTTGTCTCCGTAGATAGTAAAGAGAGATTTTCTGCAAAAAAATTGGAAAAATCTAATGTAGCTGTCAAAACCACTTTCTTAACTTCCTTGTTTCTTTTAATTACATCCCTGATTTGGTCAATTTCTTCTAAAGTTTTTATGTGAAATATAGAATGTATGTCATATTTTCCAACAACCTCATAACAGCTACGGATATCAGACATCTGTTTAAGGATTCCTAGTACTTCATTTTCCTTACCCGCTTCTACAATAAGATCTACAGATAAAGGGGACTGATACCCAAACCTTTTCATATTCAATATCAGTGATGTCCCAGCGATTAGACCGTTTTGCCGCATTGTTTGGAAACGTGTAACAATAGTGTTTGTTGAAACATCACAGTCTCGTGCAATTTTTGCAAAACTAGTACGAGCATCCTTCAATAAACTCTTCAATATCGCTATATCAATTTCATCCATGTTAATGGAACCTCAAGAATCTGTCATTGGCTTCGTTTGATATTTTCATTGAATTATTTAATGATTATTTCATTTAATTGTATCCTTATTTAACTCGTGATTTATTTAAATTGTCATATAAAAGAGCATGAAATAATTATGATTTTAATTTAATATCCCCTTAAATACGACAAATCTTAAATAAAAAGACCAATGATAATTAAAACGTTAACTGAATTTAGGAAAGAATAAACATGAAAAAACTATATTGTACAAAAAAACTATCAACAACCGCTTTTATTCTAGTATTGGCAATCTCTCTTATGTTGACAGCTTTTTCAACAGTAAATGCACATGAACCACCACTAGAGATTCCAACTACAGCGTACATTGTTGTTGCACCAAATCCAATAGGTGTAAATCAAGAAACTTTTGTTGTAATGTGGGTTCATCCAAACCCCCCAACAGCATCAGGTATTGGTGGTGACAGATGGCGCGACATGACACTTACAGTTACAGCACCTGACGGAGGTATTGAAAACTTCGGACCTTGGGACAGTGATGCAACCGGAACAAAATACATACTATACACACCAAATCAAATCGGGGACTATGAATTTACCTTCAATTATCCTGGACAAGTATTAAGCTGGTACGGTCCAACAGGATTACCTCCTGGCGACCCAAATTATGTAATTGGTCGAGGACAAGACGTATTCGTTAACGACACTTTTCTTGAAAGCAGCGCCACAGCATTCCTCACTGTACAATCAGATCCAATAGAGAAGATTCCAGAATATCCACTTCCAACCGAATATTGGACACGTCCAATCCAAGGGGAGAACACTGCATGGTATACAATCGGCTCACAGTGGCTATCCGGAGCACAGATAGGAGGATATTGGGACCTTTGGCAAGAAGATGGTATTGCTCCTGACAGTCCTCACATAATGTGGACAAAACCAATCGAATTCGGAGGAATTGTCGGAGGAGATTTCCCAATCGATGGATTAGGATTTTATTCCGGAGGATCATATGAAGGCAGATTCAACAATGCAATCATAATGTATGGAAGACTCTACTTCGAGCTACCTTTAGGCCATTCAGGAAGTGGTGGCGGATACGCATGTATAGATTTGCGCACTGGAGAAGAAATATGGCGTCGTGACGATGTTAGCCCAGCATTTGGTCAACTCTATAATTACGAATCCTTCAACCAGCACGGTGTCGTCGGCGGAGTTTTATGGGCTACTAGTGGAAGTAAGTGGATTGGCATTGATGCATACTCCGGAAAGAATGCGTACAACCTTACAGGTGTTCCTTCAGGATTTGGAGTATACACGGAAGCTGGAGAAATAGAACGATATGTACTCGATTATGATAGCAGAACACTTGCACTTTGGAGCACAGCAGCAACAAATTCATCAAATCTAGTAAATAGGCCAGGTACTGCCTCTAATGCTTATCAATACAGACCCAATGGAAGGGAAATTGACGTAAGTGGACCATCGCAGTACTTATGGAATGTAACAATACCTGATTTACCCGGAGATGCTGACCCTCAAATCGTTAGCATTATTGAAGGTGACCTAATCTTTGGCACAAGTACAACTTGGCCTAACTTCAGGCAAACCGGAACTCCCGACCCCTACACTTTCTGGGTACTAAATCTAAACGAGACAAAAGGAGACATAGGCAAACTAATGTGGATAAAAGACTATCATGCACCATCAAACCACCTTACTAGACGAATAGGCGTAAACCATATGGGATATAACCCAGTGGATCGAGTAAATCGAGTATTCATAATGGCACAGGACGAAGATATGCAGTATCTAGGTTACAGTCTTGACGACGGAAGTCTGCTATGGGGACCAACAACCGAAGATAAAAACGACTACATGTATTTTGCAAGCGGCGCGGGCAAAGGACCAATTGTTTACACGGCATACGGTAACCTTTACCAACAGGGTTATGGTGGAGAAATCTACTGCTATGACACTGCCGATGGACGGTTACTGTGGAAATTCGACAATACAAACTCTGGTCTAGAAACAAACTGGGGCAGTTACCCTATCTTCATAGGCGCTATAGCAGATGGAAAAGTCTACGCTTTCAACAATGAGCACTCCCCTAACTATCCACTATACAAGGGAGAAAAACTGTATTGCATCGATGCTTTTGACGGTACAGAACTTTGGACTTTGGATAGCTTTGTCGGTCATAGCGGAGGAGGAGGCACATCAACAATGGTTCTTGCAGATGGCTACATCGCCTACTACAACTATTATGACAACTCAGTCTACTGTGTTGGTAAAGGTCCAAGCGCCACTACTGTAACTGCTTCACCGAAAGCCATTGAAAAAGGCACTAGCGTAGTAATAGAAGGTATGGTTACAGATCAATCTCCAGGTACAGAGCAAGACGAACAAGCCAAAAGATTTCCCCATGGTGTTCCAGCAGTATCTGACGAAAGCATGTCAGCTTGGATGCGGTACATATACATGCAAAAACCATGCCCAGACACGGTGACCGGGGTTCCAGTAAAATTAACTGCATTCGATTCCAACGGCGGAATGGTGGATCTAGGATATGTAACCAGTGACGGGTCAGGAGTATTCACTAAGATGTGGACTCCCGAAAGTGAAGGCGAATACAGAATTGTCGCTACCTTTGAAGGCTCAAAATCTTATTGGACGTCATATGCAGAGACCACTGTTGGAGTAGGTCCAGCATCAGGAGCAACACAAGAAGTTGATTTCACTTCTCTAGAAGACGGACAATCTAACATGATGACCTACATTCTGGCGATACTGGTAATTGTCATAATTGCACTTTTAATCGCTATCTATTCACTGCTGAAATCTAGACAATAAAAAACCAAAACAACCCCTTCCCTTTTTTTATTTGGGAAGTAAAACAACGACGAAAAAAAGAGGCTGAGTAGGCTCCCGCACAGGAAATGAAACTTACCCCACGGCAGAAAAAGTTTCATCTTAACATTCCTCAATTTGCTTGTGCAGGAGCCTCAGCAAACCCTTCTGTTCTTCACAAAATAAATGATTACAAGACAGTATGCTAAATGGTCTTTGGAAAGTTCACGTTTCACAAGAATGCATAGGTTAACTTTTCTAGGGACTAAAAAAGTCATTCAAACGAATAAGCTCGTAAAAAGAGTTTCAAGTTTCCTTTTTGTTAACTTTAACTTGGGGATAAAGGAAGCTTTTTGTTCGTTCATATATCTTGTACCCTATATACCCACCAGCTATGGATTCAATTAATATTACAGGTGAGAGCAATTTAATCACGTCAACAAGTTTTGTTACAAACTCTGGTGGAAAAAAGAAAGGTTTTATCATCAAACCAAAAATTGGATTCATAACCCAAAAAATCATAGACCCTAAAATAGCCCATAGAAGCAGTCTGTCTTGTTTCCTAAAAAATCCATAAACACTATTGAATATCAAATCCCCAAAAAAGGCATTGATCACCATATGTATTTTGCTTAACAAATCAAAGGGCACTCCACCAATAAAGGTCGGAAAAATAAGAAAAGTGTATAAAGTCATTTGAAAAAAAAATCGCCATCTTCTACCTTGGTACATAAGCAACGAATAACTGGTTTGTATTGCCAACAATATTGTGAAAACATAATTGGCTCCGGGTATCCCAGTTAGCATAGTTGCGAGTTGGACAACTAAAACTGAAATCACTAAACCTAAAACAGCCATGAAAATGATGAAACAAAGTTCTTTACTATCAAACCGAGCTGACATATACCCTCACCAAACAGTTGAAATCCCTAAATTCCTATCCCTAATGAAGAGGAATGTCTTTCTTTCGGTTTTTTTATCAAATACAGGAATTATTTTGATAATAGGACCAAACCCTCCTGTACCAAAAGGTTTTTCGGGAGTAATCTCGGTGCAATAATACCCTGCTTCCGTTTGAACATATCTTCCTGTATACAAACCATAAATCTGAAGAACTTTTTCTAATTCATCAAGGGCATTTTCTAGAAGTCGATCTTTTTCTTCGTCCTTAGCTGTTATTTTGAAAAAAATATCTGCTTCATAACCTGGAGGAACACCTCTGAATAGTATGTTACTTATTACCACTCCGGTTTCTGGAACAACTAAACCTTTGACTCGGGTGCAAAATTGCCAATCTGTCAATAGCATTTCACTTTAATTTAAGTCCATATATACTGCTTATTTTATGAATAAACATGTTTCTTATCTATAGAAAAGGAAAATTTCCTTTTCCCCCTTTGAGGGGTAAATTTACTATTGTTTTTTCCCCTCGTACATCCATGTACATTCCTATTCCATTATGGTACCATCCATATATGGGGGGTAAAAAATGGTATACAGTCCGTATGGCCCCCGTCCGTTGTTGTTGGTTAAATTTTAACTCAATCAAGACTATGCGAATGTGACGTATCTGTGGCCATTTACGTAATTGTGAACGCTTTCTAGCGAATAGCCAAATGGGCTTAGTATATTTGAGGTTGATAAGTAGAGAAGTAAAAGGTATTTTCTGACATCTGGGTTGGTGCTTTCTTCGATTAACTCTTTGGCTTTGACTCTTCGTCTGTACCTTTTGTTCTTTGCACTGGTAAAAAGAAACTTGACACTTTTTCCGGCAGAAACCTCAAAACCCTCTTTCCTTAATTGTTCACCTGCAATCATTTGACTGACTTTCTGGGTATAATCTTCCAAGTCTTTAGAAAGCCTCTTGGTAACAATCAAATCCCAAACTGGAACTTCGCCATCGAGCAACTTCTTTCGATATTCTTTAACTACCTCTAAAGCGTCGGGAATTCTCTCAACAAAACCCTTCGTGTTGTCAGCAAAAGATAACGCTTTAATCATTTTCATCTGGGCATCATAAACAAACTTTGGAGTATCCCTTCTCCTAACCTCAAGACCTCTAACCTTAATGCTTCCATCTTCTTTGACACCATAATAGCGATTCAAAACCGGAACATTCGGATGAGTCTTAGAAGGAAGAAAAACTATCCACTTGTAGAGACCAGCAAAATCTAAAGGCAAATCCACTTTCCTGCCTATCTCGTGAGCCAGCT
>CAZJLG010000024.1:0-11797 GCA_964546665.1 uncultured Candidatus Bathyarchaeia archaeon | reverse complement strand
ATGTCAGCGTTTCTGCCACAAAGCTTGTTTCCGCCATGTCAATCAAAAAGAGGGCGGGCAAAGCAAAAAAGTACACGTACGCGCTGACATCGCCTACGCCCATGAAACACATCCGCGGCAACGACATCTTGAAGAAATCCTGTGGAACGACCCATGGACAGGAATAAAGGGAACCATCGCTTCTCCCAGAGGAGCTGGCAAACTATTCGGCGCAGACGTCACAAACAGGCTTCTGGAGATGCTTAACGTCAAACTGCTGATTCGGGGACATCAGTCATGCCCAGACGGATACAAACTGATGCACGGCGGACAGGTATTGACACTGTTTTCGAGGAAAGGACCCCCCTACAGCAACAGATTCGGAGCCTACTTACGCCTAGACCTGTCCCAGAAACCTGAGAATTCCGCGCAGCTTCTTCAGGGAATCCACAAATTCTAACATCCAATCATATTAGGAGCCTAATAGAGGTACATTGTTGAAAACAATATTTTTCAGAAAAACCAAGCACAACAGGATTTTATGAAAACTGATTGGTGCGGCTGCCGGGATTTGAACCCGGGTCGTCGGCTTGGGAAGCCGATGTCCTACCAGGCTGGACTACAGCCGCCACAATTTCCATCTATACAGTGTTAACCGCTTTTAATCCTTGGCGGCTCTTTTCAGCGCCTCGATTACGTTCTCTTTTCCCATAGCTAAAATGTATGGTCCCAGTCTTGGTCCCTGAGATACTCCCAAAAGAATCCTGTAAACCGTCTTGAAGAACTTCCCCGGCTTAACGTCGTTATTTCTTGCAATGTTGAAGACGGCGCTCTGAATCTCATCCTCAGTTGCCTCTGCCTGCAAGGCTTCAATGAGCCCCTTAACCGCACTCTTTTCGGTGTCCGTCAGCTCTACGGCTTTTTCCTTGATTTCCGTGAAATCCTTTGACCAGTTAAGCGCATAGCCGATTCGCCGCTTCAGGTCATCCGCTACGCCCTCTTTTCCGTAGCCGTAGCCCTGAAGCTTCTCTACAATGAAATCAACCTCGGAATCTTCTGGAGCCACCTTAGCTAGGAACGTGAGAAGGTTGTAGGGCACATGCTCGCCTGGCTTAGCTGGCGGATTGAAGAGCATACAATACTTGTAGAGTCCAGACAGTTTTGCCTTCTCTTTTTTGTCTGAGAGCTGCTTCTTTCCGAAGTAGATGTCCTCCAGTTCATCAAGCTCATTCATGTATTGGGGTATGTCGGTAACGGAGAGGCTTCGGGCACCAACAAACCGCTTCAGTGTCAGCAGGAGAAGAGACTGGGGCGAACCATACCTGAACCAAACCTGTGGCGTAAAAACGTTTCCAGCCGATTTGCTGATCTTTTTTCCGCTCTTGTCCAGATACATCTCGTAGCGGGCGTGAGTTGGAGGCGCCCAACCAAAGATTTCTTGGCATATCCTGTCATTCACTCTCACCGAGTCTGCGATGTCCTTCCCGTAGGGCTCAAAACGGATGTCCAGGGCTTTCCATCTGGCTGCAAACTCGACTTTCCATCCAAGTTTTCCTTCTGCTTTTCGGATGTCAGCCTCGCCTTTGTGTCCGCAGCCCTCCAGCCACTTCTTTCTAACTTCCATTCCTTCGCAACTGTACAGAACCTTGTTTTCGTCTGGAAGAAACGTGTGAGCCTTTGTGGTGTAGATTCTTCCGCAGTTGCTGCATATCGGAAAATAGGGAAGAACGTCCACAAACTTTTCCTGTCCAACCTCCTCCTGAACAATCTCCCCCACCCTCTGAGCGTTCATGAGTATTGTCCTGATTTCTTCAACGAAGAGCCCCATTTCGTAGGACTGCTTGGCGGACATGAAACTGTAATTTATTCCGCTCTGGTCCAAGGACTCCAAAAGGAGACTGGTCATATGTTCTCCGAAGCTTCCGTGGCAGCCGTGAAGGTCTGGAATCGACGTCACTGGGTAGCCCAAATATTTGCTCAGCGACTTCGGAAGCCCTGCTGGAACCTTCCTTAAGCCGTCCAGGTCATCAGCGAAGGCTATGTACTCTGAATTGTATCCCTGCTCCTGTAGAGCCAAGGTTACGGCGTAGGATCTGGCGCAGTCAGCGAAGCTGCCGATGTGAGGAAAACCTGAAGCTCCGAGACCGCTCTCTGTTCTGATCAGGTCTAGGCTTCTGCCCAGCTTCTGTTCTCTTTTTATGATTTCTGTGGCGGTTTTGTCGTACCATGTTCCATGTCCAATAATTTTTTCAGGCATACTCCGGTTTCCTCATATTCGTTAGACAGTAATTGGATGGTTAGATAAAAGCATTAAAGCGGTTTTGCGCTAGTTTTGTTGGAATAAGCGTTTCATTTTTTGGAACGGGTATACCGTAGTGTCCCTTAATTTACGGTTTAACGGTATGTCTGGATGGTGAATAACGTATGAAACGAAGCAAAATGGCAATTCTGGCAATCTTGGTAGCCATCATGGTGACGGCGGCTCCAGCATCCGCATACATCATGTCCCAAGACACGGAAACCAAAGCTGAAAGAATGGTAGGCATCGCTTACGACGCACAAGAAACAATCATGGGCATAGTAAGTCGAGTAGAAGCTAACGCCACCGCATATGACCTGCTCTTAGCCGCTGACTTGGATGAACAATTCTACGGCAACGTTTCACTCTGTGTGGCAAACCAAACAGTAATCAACGGAACTGCAGTGAATGCCGACGGCGAAGGCTGGACACTTCTGGATGCAGCTAACGTGTCACTGTATGCTGGCGAATACGAAGATGCCATAGACAACGCAAGAGATGCACTAGAAATATTCCGTGACGTGCTAAGGTCAATCAACAACATACTAGTCGACTCAGGAATAGAAACAGACCAGTTGCTCGATGCACAGCTACTTCAAGAAGCTATAGACCGCTCACGAGACAGAATAGCTCAGCTTCGGGCGCTAATCGATGACGGTCATGACCTGGAGGGCAACTTGACTGACGCAGAAGGCTATCTAGACGCAGCTCAGACAGCACTTGATGAAGGAAACCTTGAGGACTCAAAAGATGCGTTGAAAGAAGCTAACTCCATAATCAGCTATGTCTGCACCGAATTAAGGGAAATCGCCAAAGACTTGAACCCTGGAAGAATACAAAGTTACCTTGTTCATGCACGTCAATACAGGGAACGATTCAGAGAAATGTTTGGACAGGCAGCAGATGAAGACATAGACATTGACGCAGTAGTTCAGGCGCTCGGTTACGCAGATGAGGAAGACTTCATGGCGCAACTCCAAGAGATGATTCAAAACGCTCAAGACGCAAATGACATCAACCACGCAATCAAAGCATTGAAGGACTTCAGCAAAATGGCAAAGAAAATGGATAATGCAATAGTCGAAGAGTTCGGGCAGCACGGTAATGGAAACGGAAATGGAAAAGGTAATGGAAACGGTAACGGCTACGGCAACATGGGCGGCGGAAACAGCCCATAAAACCTTCTTTTCTTTTTGCTACTTATCTTTTTAGTGCAACTTGGTTTTCAAGCCCAATCTTTTTTACTTCAACTATATCCAGTTTTTCGAGCCTTCTAACCAGTCTCCATAGGCTTGTTCGCGGTATTTCAGGAAAGTGCTCCCTTATCTGGGACTCGAAAGCTTTTCCTTCATTCTCAGCCAAGAACTGTATTACATCCTGTTCTTCTTTGTTCAGCTGAGGATGCACCTTAACGATTTTTTCGACATTAGGCCTCCTTTTCTTGAGAATGAATAATGCAGCAACAAGTATTGCAGCTACGGCAACTATTGCAGCGGCAATGTATTCGATTGGAAAGCTGTCTGAGGGTGTGCCTCCGTTTGAAGATGTCTCTCCTACTGTGAATTTGTCGGTTAGTCCCGCTATTTCGATGTTGTATGTTCCAGGGGTCTGTTTGATGATTTTGAACGTTGTCGTGGTTGAGGCTCCTCCTTGAAGAGTCACAGTTTTTGTTTCCTCTATTGTTTGGTTTATCGCCAGTGGAACCAAGTAGGAGTCGGTTTGCCCGCCCACGTTGGTGACTTTAACCGAAATGGTAACCTCTTCTCCTACTTTAGCCTCGGCTGGTGTGACAGTAAGGTCGCTGATTTGGAAGTTTGCGGGCGGAGTTAATGGAATTACGTAGTTTATTTCCCATTGGCTGGGAAACAGTGTTAGTCTGTTGTTTTCCATGTCTATTGATGTTGGCGTTTCGCTGAGGTAAACCACTGTGGATTCTTCAGGCAGCTGAACCGTGAGGTTGTATGGCGTGTCAACAGTGAAGGTCCACAACTCGCCATGTTTCAGTGTCAAAGATGTGGTGTCATACTGAAGCGAAACTTCTGTGGCTCCTAAAGTCAAGATAGTCAGATTGTTTCCTTCTATTTCATAGTCCAAAACAGTCTGGTTCTCGTCAAGTACAATAAAGTTGTCCGCTGACGAACCTAGAAGGGGCAGAGTCACAGCCGCAATCGTGTTATTCACGCTCAAGGTTTGTGTTACGTGAACTAGTCCGTCCCTGTATATCTGAAGGCCTGTGGATTCAACCTCAAATTCGGATTCCTGTGCAACTGCTACCGTTACACTCAAAAGTAGGATAACCGTTGCGAAGCCAACAAGCACAGTTTGCCTAGAATCCCACTTCATGGTCAAATTCACGCTGAAAAGATGTTGGTTGCTTGTCTAATAAGAATTCTGAATCCAGACTACAACGGGAATCTTATTAACATTCATCCCTTATTATGGATGTAAGGTTGTGCTCCAAGATGGGGGACAAAGAGGTCTGGCATTATATTCTTCCGTTTCCTCTGGAAGCTGAAAAGCGTAGGCTAATCTGGAGTGTCCTCCAGTCTAAAGTGGGCAAGAGCCTTCTAATGAACATGACACTGGAGGGGCGAACATACCAAAGAGACCTTATCAACGGAACCTCCTACTCGAACAAATCCATAATCGAGTACCTGAAGCGGATGGTTTCAGCGGACATTCTTGAAGAGGGCATGGAGCGGGTTACAACAGGAAAAAGAAATGTGCGCGTCAAATGGTACGTTCCCACGAACCTTGGAAGATGGTTTATCCTTTTTCTTAAGCCCACAGAAGAGATTCCTCCCGAGTTGGTGCGAAAAACGATTGAAGAAATCTTTCATGTCTACGCTTCCAGCATAGTTGAGGTCAGCGAAAACTTCGGAATCAACATAGACGTATTCCGTAATATCCTAAATAACGAATGCAACAGCAAAAGCAGAACAGAAACATGAACTCGCTATGGAATTAAGGCACAGTATAAAACACTACACTATTGTTGTGTGCACACAATTCTCAAATAATCTACTTCACTTAATTTTGCATGATAAACCTTGTCAGAGAAAATTGATTGCCCAAAATGTAACTTAAAGCTCAACACCCAAACAAAAATCGAAAAACACCCCACAGAGACTGGTGAAACGAGTCTTTCGGCTCCGATTTTGGAAGTGAATTCAGAAGAATGGGAAAAGACTGTTTTAAAATCGGATATGTTGCTGGTTGTTGAGTTTTGGCACCAAAATTGTCCAGCCTGCAAAGATTTCGCTCCAATATACAAAAAAGCTACACATGAATTTGGAAATAAACTGAAATTCCTTAAATTAGATGTGTTAAAGAGCACAGACAACCGCAATTTGGCTGTAAGTTACGGGCTTACGAGTACTCCGACTCTAGTTTTTTTCTGTAAAGGGAAAGCTATTGCTACAAAAGAAGACCGAGAAGGTTTTGAAACAGAGGAACAATTTAGGAAGCTGCTTAATACAATGATCAAAATTTGTTCATGAGGGAGATTGAATGCAGGTTAAGGTTGGAGACAAAGCTCCAGATTTTACTCTTTTATCCCAAACGGGAGAAAGTGTCACTCTTTCTGATTTAATTGGAAAGAAAAACATTGTTTTGTATTTCTATCCAAAGGATGAAAGTAAAGGTTGTACACGCCAGGCATGTGCATTCAGAGACAAATATGAAGTATTCACAGACTTGGGTGCAGAAGTTATTGGAATAAGTTCTGACGACGTAAAATCCCATGAATCTTTTGCAGATAAGTACAATTTGCCTTTTATCTTGTTAAGTGATGAAAAGAAAAAAGTTCGCAAACTTTATGGTGTGAAATCGACTTTTGGAGTAATTCCCGGAAGGATAACCTACATCATAGATAAGAAAGGAATTGTTAGGCATATTTTCTCTTCACAGTTTAAACCCAAAAAACATATTGAAGAAGCTATAGCAGCGTTAAAAAAAATCAACTAAATTGAGCCTGACTTTCAATCAGCAACTGCATCTAGATTTCCTTTGATGGTTCACTGTTCCTTTGGATAAGAGCCTTCACTGCCTCTGCCAAAGCCTTGGTCGCCGCTTTCCTTGCCTCTAAGGAGTTGTCGGTTTTCTTGGTGGCGATTTCCTCCTCTAAACTCTGCACCTTCTGGATTGCGGTTTGCTTCTTTTTCTCGTAGTCGCCACGGATTCTCTGCTGTTCAACTTCGGAATTCTGAGCCGCCAACGCCAGCTTCTGTTTTGCAGTGTTTAATTTCTCGGTTAGTTCCACTGTTTGCTGTTCTTTTGCTATTCGTTTGATGGGATTAAGCGTCTTTATTTCCTGTATTCTAGCAAGTTCCTCTTCCAGCTGCTGCACGCTTTTGATTAACGCGTCCATGGAGCTCTTTTCTTTAACTTTGAGGCTTCTGGTTTGGGCAGCATATTCAGCGTCCATCTCCTCAAGTTTTTCCTGTTCAGCCGCAGAATTCTGCATCGCCAACGATAACCTCTGTTTTGCCGCCTTCAATTTGATGGTGACGGTATACAGTTTCTGCTGTTTGGCTATTCGTTTGATGGGATTAAGCGTTTTTATTTCCTGTATTCTAGCAAGTTCCTCTTCCAGCCGCTGCACATTTTTGATTAAGAAGTCGAGGGCACTCTTTCCTCTTACCTTCAAGTATTTGCTTTGCGCGGCATATTCGGCGTCCATCTCCCCCAGAATATTTCTCTTCTCTGCCAGCGTCTTCGCCGAGGCTTCAAGCTCCGCTTCCTTCAGCAGCCTATCGGCAAGCTCCTCTTCAATGTCCCTGAATATTTGCTCGCACTCATCCGTGAAAACCTCGTCTACGGTTATGACGTCGCTGGATTCGAAGCCTAAAATAACCTGCCGAAGGTGCACCAGCCAATCATCAAAGTAAACGCTGACAGGCGACTGGTTAAACACTTCATTGCCAAGCGTCTCCAAGTCGTTCAATGTTTCGGCGGTGATTTCCTCAATCTTCGCCTTCTCATCCGCTACTAAAACGGGCACTTCCTCAGGCACAGCCTCAACTTCGGAACTGGGCACTTCAAGGGGTACCTCTTCCTGCACGCTCGGAACATCTACCGCAGGCAACTCGGCAGACGCTTCTTCCTCCCAGGGGATTGGCTGAAGCGGTTCGGGTGGCGGTATCTCCTGAGCTTGTGAAGGCTTCTGAAGCTTTTCTTCTGCGATTTGACCCGCAACGTCTTTGAATTTAGGTACAATATCCCCGACCACTGCCATCATGAGGTCACGGTTTCTCGTTTCGCTGAGGTCCATGACTTCCATGTTTCCGTCTTCAGACGCCAATATCAGGTGCCCTGCAGAGTCTATGTGCGCTTGGGTGAAGGCTCCTGTCCGGAAGGGAAGACCAGCTGTGGAAACTGGGATAGAAAACATCTGCTGCGGCGCACGTTTCAGCGAAGCAAGCAGCTCCGTCACCAACCCCTTCTCCTCTGAGGTTAACTTGGCAATCTGCTCAACATCATCCCCAATGCTTCTTAAGGACTCTACAATATCCTCCGCAATGCTATGTTTCTTGTCTGAACTTTTCGGTTTCGCTGGGGATTTCTTCCTAGTCATGGCTAGCCAAACGGCAAATAGCATGTTATCTGAAAAAAAGCGCTTAGGTGTCTCAGAAGTTGCAAACAACTAAGCCGTTGCTCTGTTGCCCGCTCCTTAATGAAATTGGGTTACTGCAGTTTTTCGCCGCAGCTACCGCAAAACTTGTTTGTGGACAGGTTCTCGGTTCCACATTTCGGGCACTTGATTTTCTCTGGCTTCAAAGGAGACCCACAGTTACCGCAGAACTTCATGGTCTCCGGCATCTCCGCTCCACACTTCGGACATTTAACCTTAGCCACTGGAGCCAGACTCTTTCCGCAGTTGCCACAGAATTTTGTTCCAGCAACGTTCTGGGCGCCACAGCTCGGGCACAATACCACCTGTTGAGGTGCGCCTCCTCCTTGGTTTGGCTGCATCGCTTTTCCTAGGGCTGATCCCATGGCTATTCCGATGCCTGCGCCTACTCCTACTCCTGCAGATCCGCCGCTTCCTTCTGGGAGCTCGGCGGTTGTTTCTTTCATGTATTGCATGGTCATGGCTTGTTGTCCCATGGTTGTAGCGAAGCGTCTTGCCTCTTCTGGGATTTTGACGCCCTCGAAAACTGCGTCTATGATTTTGAGTCCGATTCTTGCTGCTTCATCCTTTATCACCAAGGCAACTTTGTCTGTGGTTTCGTCCACGTTCTTGACTACGTTAAAGATGTCGTGGTTAGCGAACTCGTCTATAACCCGCTCGTTGATGAATCCGCGGATGTATTCTTCAATGTCAGTGGATGTGCTGGCTCCGCGGTTGCCGAAAAACTCGATCACAAACAGCTTCGGGTCCTCCACCTTGTAGAGCAGGTATCCGTAGTATCCGAGCTCCGCCTGATACTGGATGTTTCCGCTGGGTGCACTGTAGGCTTGTCCGCCAAATTTTCCTTTAAACTGGCTGTTGCTCACAAAGACGACTTCACACTCGAAGATGTCGCCGATTATCCTCAGCGCCTTTAGGGCTCCAGTTAGAAGCGGGATGTTGTTGCTGGTGATTGTGTGTCTGCCTGGACCGAAGACGTCGTAGGCTTTTCCGTCGCGGAAGAAGACAGCCCACTGGTTCTCTTTAACGATGACTTGGCTTCCATACTTTAGGGAGAGGTTAGGAAATCTGTAGGCTATATCTTCTGCGCCTGCGAAGTCCCATGCAACTTTTTCTATTATCGGCATTTCATTTCACATCCTAAATTTCTAAGGGTCTAAACTGTTTTTCTCGTTCATTCCATCTATCTTCGAAAGCAAGTAATAAACTCTTAACGTTCTTCACTTCAGCGGAGGCAGCCTCCCAGTTCTCTGCCTCGGTTTCGCTGCGCGCTTTCTCAACAGCCGCCTTCAAGCCCTCCACTTCATTGCTCACTGCCTTGTCGTAATTGAAGATGCGCGCCAGCTCCTCTTCCCGTATATGCCCTTTTCTGTCCATCAGACCAGCGTAACCGTAGTCTGCGTGACGAACCTTTTCTGTGACCCTGTCAAGCACTTGGATGACTTTTTTGTAGTCTCTGCTTTGGGCTTTGCCTGCGTCCATTGCCTCCAGATAGAGGTCCTCCCAGACGTGGCGCATGTCCCGTAGTTCAGCGTAGTAGGTGTCCCTGAGTTTCCGGTCCAGCTCTCTCAGGTCCTCTTTTGTTCCATAACCTAAAGTGAAGAAGTTCTGAATCTTGGAAAGAATTCCCTGCTTTCCTTTTACTTTGTCGATTGTTTCCCGCTCAGACAAGCAATCAACCCCAGAACTAACTACCGATTAACCCAATTTAACAGTTTTTCAAATAAACTGGCTTGCTACGTGTTTAGAGCTTGTCTTTTATCCATCTTATCAAAAAATATGGGTGCTTAATCAGCGATACGACATACATGCAGTTTACTGAACAGTTCTTGCAGAAGTCCCATCTGCCACATTCTCTGATTATGGTTTTTACTTTTTCTGTTTTTAGCCCCTCACGCAGATTCTCGTCTTTTTTGATTCTCATCAGAGTGAAGAATGGACAAGGTAAGGCGGCAGAAGCGTCAGGCTTCAAAGAAACAGTGGTTGAGGCGGATGAGCATCTGATAAAGTTGTTGAATCCGCCTGAAACCTGAAATTTGAAGTAGTCACTTTCGAAATGTATTTTCTTGTACTTCTTTTTCTCTTCCCTAAGCCTTTCTAGAATGGTGCCCGTTTCTGTCATCTTCATTTCCTGTGATTCTGATTCTTCCATAAACTCTCTTGGCACATTGTCGACAGCAGAGAAGTGGATTGGCAGCTCAAGCGATTTGGCGAACTCGATTGTGTCGTCTAGGAACTCGAAGGTTTCTTTGGTTATAACAGAAATCAGGTCCATTTCGACGCCCATCTTTTTGGCGTGTTGTATGTTTGCTTTGACTTTGTCGAAGGCGTCAACGCCTCTGGTTCTGTTAAACATCTGCTTATTGTTTACGTCAAAGGACACAGCCAGAGCGTCAGTGTATCGTGAGAGTTCGCCAATTCTTTTGTCCAACAGAATCCCGTTTGTAACCAGCCCAGTGAACAAACCCAGCTCTTTGTTCGAGTACTCCAGCAGCTCCCCAATGTCGTTTCTTAGCAGCGGTTCTCCGCCAGTGAAGCTTACAATTGAGCAGCCCAAGTCCCAGCTGTCAAGTAGTCTGCGTTTGAACTCTAGCGTCGTTGCCTCCTTCTCGTAGACGTTTTTTCTCCAAATATTACAGAAGGCACATTTCATGTTGCAACGGTAGGTGCATTCGAAGTGGATAAACATTGGATGCACTGGGTTTTCGTCAAAAACGCTCCTAACACGCGAACGCAAAAACGTCCCAACAAGATCAAATTTATTTGGCACACAACAAAATCAGACAATTCCCCCTTTTAGAATTTACCATCAAACCAAACCAGAAGACTTGCACAAAATAGGAAATACAACAAAACTCGTACACATGCTTCAATTTAGCGCTTACGTTTCTTGAAGTAGGTCAGCAGACCAGCGCCCACTATGGCAACTGTTGCTGCAGAAGCAGTTACGATTAATGCTGGTGGGAACGGCTCAGCTGTGGTGAAGTTGATTGCTTCTTGTTCTGAAAACTCGGCTACAGCGGAATTGTTTGCATCTGCTTCTGAGGATTCAGTTGTGGTTGTATTGTCTGCATCTGGTTTTGAAGACTCGGGTACAGTGAAATGAACTGTGTATGATTCTGTCTCTAATTTTATGCTTGGAAGGGGTTCAGAAAAATCATAGACGTAGGTGCTTACATAGTAGCTGTCCGCTTCAAGACATACTTTAACAGTGTGTGTTCCAGCGGTTAATGAAAGCATTGTTGAGACGTTTAGATTGAATATTGGTTCCGTGTCAAAGAGCGAATCTATATCATGCACTGGAATGTTTTGGCGTTCGCCACTGTCTACCATAAAGTAAACAGATGATATATTCACAAAAGTTTCTGTTACTGGAGAATGGTCCGCATGATGAGCGACATTCATAGCAAACCATGATTTTGGCTTGACTATAGTGAAGTTCAGCCACACATCAGTCGAATTGTAAATCTGGTTTTGAATTGGCGAATGCACAACTGTCCTAGGCAGAGTGGTAACGGGCTCGTTGGGGAAAGCAAAAAGTGGTGCAGGATTAGCCGTTACGAGATTGATGAATACTGCTCCAGCTACTGCTGAGAACAAAAGTGCCAGAACGAGTGCTTTTGTTAATGTTGTTCTTTTTAAGAGAACCAACTCTTTCACTGCTCAATACTGAACTTTTTTGCTGTAAAAGCATTTTTATCAAGATTTCTTGACTAACCAAAACTCGTTTGGTCAAGGTTTCTTGACAAAAACGCTTTTATTTTTTTAATTCTTTTTGATTATTAGGGAGGGTTAAAAGTGGGGGTTCCACCCAAAGTTTTCGTTCTATCGTTGATTCTTTGTTTTCTTGTCTCAGCTTTTTCTGTAGGTGTTGCTTTTTCATCTTT
>CAZJLG010000023.1:0-12025 GCA_964546665.1 uncultured Candidatus Bathyarchaeia archaeon | reverse complement strand
AAAACGATAATCTTATTTTTGAGTTACATGGTATCGACAAAATACTTAGCATCAAAAGAAGCATAACTGTCCCGCTTAAACATGTGGTTTCTGTTTCGACTGAACATGTGACTCTAGATCCAAAATTACAGATGAAACTTGTCGGTGTCCGTCTTCCAACAGTGATTAAGGATGGAAGATTTTTGACTTCTGAAGGAATGATGTTCTTTGAGATGCATGACCCAGATAAGTGCATCACAGTCACTCTTAACCATGAACACTACAAAAAGATTGTTTTCGAAGTCGATAACAAAGAAGCAGCAGAAAAACAAATCAACGATGCGATTAAATCAAGAAAATAGTATATTTATTAAAATGATGGGCGATAGAGTTGGAGCTTGAAGTCAGTTTTTCTAATGGTGATGTTAACCTAACGGGCACATTGGCTCTTCCTGATGCTAATTCTAAGAAACTCCCTGCTTTCGTTTTAGTGCATGGATCTGGTCCTACCGATCGAGATGAAAACCCTGATTTCAAGTTTTTGTCTCCAGATGCAAAAGAAAAGCTCAAACAAACGTTGAAAGCTTTCAACTTGGATACAAGCCAGTACAAACTTAATGTGTTCAGTGAAATGTCCAGCTATTTTGTAAAAGAAAATTTTGCAGTATTACGATATGACAAAAGGGGAATTGGCAAAAGTGGAGGCGACTATAAAATGGCTGGATTCAGAGATTTCGTGTCTGACGCTCATGCGGCAATCAAATTTTTGCGAAGTAGAACCGAGATAGATCCATCAAGAATCATAGTTCTAGGACATAGCGAAGGAGGAATTATAGGTCCTGTTCTGTGCGTAGAAGACCCTACTATAGCTGCACTTGTGATTTGTGCTGGAACAAGCCAGAAACTTGATGACATTATGATTCAACAGGCGAAATCTGTCAAAGAAACGCTTCAAAACCTGACACAAGAACAAAAAGAAAAGTTGGGAATTAAAGATCCTGCACCTGATCCAGTAGAATTAGTAAAAGAGTTGATCAAAAAAGTCAAAGGCGGCGACGAGTATGTGGAAATTGAGGGGCACAAAGTTTATGCTAAATGGTATCGTGAACACTTTGCACATGAGCCTTTGGAGACAATTAAGAAAGTGAAATGCCCTGTTTTGATTGTGCAGGGAGAGAAGGATTTTCAAGTACCTTTTAACAATGCAATAGCCCTCAGAGACGCATTGAAGTTGTCGGGAAATAAAAGCGTAAGAATGCTGTTGTTCCCGAACGTTGATCACCTGCTGAAGTTCGAGCCTGATAAGTCCACCCAATTAAGCTACATAAGCAAAATGAACAGAAAAGTTGAACCACTAATTCTCAAAAGCATAAGCAGCTGGACAAGCTCTGTTCTTATGAAACTGGGTTAAATTTCAGTGTTTTCGGCGTAGAAGATATTAAATTACGTGTTCTGTTTTTTGGCTGTGGCTTGGTGTTAGCCATGCGTCTGGGTTTTGATATTTAAATTCTGGAGAGGAATCTGGTTTTTTGCTTTTTTTCTTTAATATTTCATATATCTCAAAAAGATAGTATGCATGCTGTTTTTCATCCATAATTATAGCATCCAAGACATCTTTTATTGAACTGAGATCGATTCCATATTTTTCAGAAATTTCGTTGCTCATATAGGTCAGCATCTTCAATTTCTCAAGTGTTGAATATTCTTCGCCCAAGCGGTTTTCCAGAACTGCCAAGCGATTAATAATCTCAAAAGATTCATTTTCGTCTAAAATTTCATGTTTCTTTAGTGATTTAGTAATTTCATTAACCTGTTTCCATGTTTCGCTCAAACTTTTTTTGCATTCTTTTTCAGTTGGCCTTTTTTTGATTAAATTTTTGCTTAATTCTTCGAAAAGATTACAATGTTTAAGACTATCCTCCGCTATAATCACCATCTTACGTTTGATTGTAGGCTGATCAAACTTTCGACTTAGTTCATTGTACATTTCAGAAGTTTTCCGTTCCAACGCACTACAACAATAGAACAGGCTTCCAATATTTTCAGGAGACCCCAAACTTTTTTCCTCAACAATACTGAATTGCTGTTCATTGTAAAGTATTATGAAGTTAACAACCAAATTTCAACTACATAAAATGCGAATAAAAATCCAGCAAAAACTGCCTCCAAAATAACTTTGGGTTTGGGGTCAAAATTTTTCTCTTAGAAAAAAAGGGGAACTGCGGGATTTATCTTGTTTTTCGGGAGATGTCTCCACTGGTCGCTGGTTCAAATCTCTCCAGGCCCACTTTTACATTCACCTGGACCACTTTATGTTATTTGATTTTCTTGAACAGTTTAACGCAACCTTATTTCGTATTTGTAGCTGAATCTTTCTCAACTAGGTCTTTTGCTGTTGACGCTGGTTCATAATCTTTAAGGACACTAATTATTAGTGGGGCGATTCCTCTACTCAGCTTCATATCAGTGTCGGATGATAATTTGGGTTTTTGAATTAAAATCAGCTCCAAACGCAAACGGCATTAGAAGTCGAAGAGGGAATTAGCAAAAGGATACTTTGTGGTCTCTAATGGAGATCATGAAATGTTGTAATGTTTCTTGTTAGTTCAGTTATGGTTTCACCTTAAGAGTCGGCTTTAAGCTTAATTTAACTCTTCAAAAAGAAGCGCGCTAGTGACTTGTTCTCTTTTTTCTGTAGACATAAGTTACATTTTAGGTTACCATCAAGTAGAATTGAATAATTATGTTCTATTTTATGTTAAATTGTAATATTTAGTGTGACTTAATAAACATATGAACTCCCTTGGATCTGACAAACAATATTCTCTAAATCGTATAACATTTAATTATGAGTTCTGAAGATATTCGCGTTTACGTGCTGGTAGAGCTTGTACCCGGTAAAGAAGGAGAGTTCGGCAACGAGATTTTGTCAAACGGATTGGTCTTAGACTCTGAAGTAGAACGGCTAGATTTTGTTCACGGCTCTTTTGACTTTATCATTGCATTGAAGGGAAAACTGAAAGACATAGACCGCAAGATAATCGAGATGCGAAAATCTCCACACATACGCAAGACTGAAACCCTGATCTGTTTTGAAATGTTCACCTGGGATTGGGAAGGAATCAAAAACAAATTAAAAGAAAAATAACGCTCCAACACCCTGAAGACGGCTTCATGCACGTGTCTTATAGCAGTAAAAATAGAAACAAGTTACAATTGATGTGACTCATGTTTTTTATTCAGAAAAAATTCATTGTTTTCCATACTGACAAGTAACATTTGTTGTAACTAGATTCTCACTAATACTTCAAATGTAACCTCAAATGTTACCTGCTTTATGCTGTTATTCATATAAAGGAGCAAAAAGCATGCATGCCTCAAGAACTGTTAAAGAAAAACAAGGCATAATGATGGAATGCCCATACAGATGCAGCCACCACATCTTTCCGAATCATTTCAAATTTTGCCCATATTGCGGATCAAAACTAGAACAATCAAAACAGGAAGCGGCAGCACCTCAGAAATGACCGAAAATGGGAGAACAGAGGCATAAAAAGAAACAACGGAACATTGTCGGAAATTACAAAATCAGTTAAAGGAGGCTGTAAATGCAAACCGTAAAACAATCCGGAGCTGAAAAAAGATTCATTGCAGCAGATCTTGAGAAGTGCATTGGATGTGGAGTATGTGAACTGGTATGTGCAATAAAAAGAGAAAACGTGTATAATCCGCGCTACTCCAGAATAAAGATACTGCGATTGTATCGACTTGTCAACATGGCTATTGTTTGTAGACTGTGCGAAAACCCGCCATGCGTAGTTGCCTGTTCTCAAGGCTGCCTTGTTCAATCCGAGAAAACAGGTGTGATAATGGTTGATGAAGACAAATGTGACTGCTGCGGCTGGTGCATAGAAGCTTGCGCTTATGGCGCCATTACGTTGAATACAGAAAAAGAGACTGTAATGATGTGCGATTTATGTGAGGGCGATCCTCAATGCGTTGAATATTGCCCAGAAGGAGCCTTGGATTTAGTTACACAAGAGGAATTTAACGAAAACGTTCGAAAAGCCACGGCAAATAAACTGATTAAGGAAAACTTGAGGCTTTCAGAACATCCAGATAATGAAGTTCAATTAGAAAAAGAAAAAATAGAAAACTCGTTGAATCTGCTAATTGAGGCTTTTTCTGAACCTAACCCAATAGAGATTCTCATCTATGGCATGTTTGTCAAAAAAAGTCTCAGCCCCATCGTCCCTAGATCAAAAGAAAAAATCGAAAGAACCCTAGAATGGTTAAGCGTCGCCATCAAAGTTGTCGAAAAAAACGCGCTCACAAACATTTCGGCAAATGATTTCTCTGACAATCGAGCTCAAGAATTTCGAAAACAGAACGGAGAATAGAAAAAACATTGCACCCCATCATTGTACCTGCAGATGAGTCGCAAGAGCGTAAAAAAAACCCAAGTTTAGCGAAGGCTCTGGGCGACCTTCTTGACTTTGAAAAACTGAAATACTGCAACGAATGCGGAATTTGCACCGCAAGTTGTCCAATCGCAAAAATACTTCCAGAACATTATAATCCGAGAATACTGCTCCACAACCTACCATTAGGCGATGATAAAATCTTAAAATCGCCAGAATTATGGCTGTGCGCTTGGTGTTACCATTGTTATAGGCGATGCCCGCAAAGCCTAAACCTTCCAGAAATCTTTCAAGCTGTTAGAAGATTTGCTGTTGAATCCGGGTACCTAGAAGGATTCTATAAAGCTCTAGAGATAATCAGAAAAAACATTCCACTCACGGCTTCATGTTGCCATGTTTGTTTTCATCCAGAACGCGCAATAAAGAACAAACAATTATTGAAAGACGCTCTTCAGCACACAATTTTTACTCATGAAGCTAAAAAAAAGAAGAAAATACCTTCCACCCCGCATAATCAAGGCAAGGTTGCAATCATCGGCTCAGGTCCTGCTGGGCTTTCAGCCGCCCACGATTTAGCCAAAAAAGGATATTCTGTAATGATCTTTGAGGCATTACCTTCACCTGGTGGAATGCTGAGAAGGTGTATACCAAAATATCGACTTTCTAACAAATTAGTTGATTTCGATATTATGTGCATAACAGACTTGGGAGTTAAAATTAAAACCAATACGCCAATTGGTGGAAGACTAAATGTAAAAAAGCTTTTAGAAAAAGGCTACGACGCAATATTTGTAGCTACAGGTGCCCAGGAGGACAAAAAATTCAGTATTGAAGGCAATGAACTAAGCGGCGTCTTCCATGCTCTTGATTTTCTGGAAAAAGCAAACCAGAAAAAAGTCGAACCACTAAATAGGGTTTCAATAATTGGGGGAGGCAACGTTGCCATTGACTCAGCTATAACAGCTAGAAGACTTGGAGCCAAAGAAGTCACCATTTTTTACAGAAGATCCAAAGATGAGATGCCCGCGAGTCCCTGGGAAATTGAGGAAGCAAAAAGCGAAGGGGTAAAAATCGAGTTCTTGGTTGCTCCTAAGCGGATTTTGGGCGAAACGGGCAAAGTAAACATGATTGAATGCTCAAAAATGGAGCTGGGCGAGCAGGATATAACTGGTCGAAGACGCCCGGTTCCAGTTGACGGTTCCGAATTTATGGTAGAAACTGACACAGTAATCATAGCAATCGGTCAATTTCCAAACACAGTTTTTCTACAGAAAACAGTTGAAATCACAAAACAAAGAACAATAGCTACAAACCCATTTAGCTTAGAGACAAGTTCGCCCAGCATTTTCGCTGGAGGAGACGCCGTATTAGGATCGGCAACCCTCATTGAAGCGATACTAACTGGAAAACAAGCAGCATTTTCGATAGATTACTATCTGAGGGGTATCCCGTTGGATCCACTTGAGATCGCTGAAAAAGCTTTTGGGGAATAGAATGACACATTCTAAACATAATTCTGAAGCGAACGAAGAAATCCGTATTGGAGTCTATGTTTGCCACTGCGGAAAAAACATAGCCGGGTCAGTGGACTGCAAAGAGGTATCAGAATATGCGTCTGCACTTCCTAATGTCGTTCTTTCTAAACATAATTTGTACACTTGCTCTGATCCAGGGCAGGAAACGATCAAGAAAGACATCAAAGAACATGACCTCAACAGAGTTGTAGTAGCATCATGCACTCCCCGGCTACATGAACCAACTTTCAGAAGAACCTGCGAAGAGGCTGGACTAAACAAATACCTCTTCGAGATGGCTAACATCAGGGAACACTGCAGTTGGGTACACCTGCATGAACCAGAAAAGGCTACAGCAAAAGCCAAGGATCTGGTTCGCATGGCAGTCGCAAGATCAGCACTGCTAGAACCACAGGAAGAAGTACTTGTCCAGGTTACAAGACAAGCGTTAGTCATAGGAGGAGGAGTTGCGGGTATTCAGGCAGCTTTAGATTTGGCAGATACCGGCTACAAAGTCTATCTTGTGGAGAAGAACCCCAGCATAGGCGGCAAAATGGCTCAGATCGATAAAACGTTCCCAACTATGGACTGTTCCATATGTATATTGGCGCCAAAAATGTCAGACGTTGGTAAACACCATAACATCGAATTACTGACAAACAGCGAGGTCACCGAAGTTGGCGGATATATTGGTAATTTCCAAGTTAAAGTCAAGAAAAAACCAAGATACGTTACAAAGGAGTGCACAGCCTGTGGCGATTGCGTCAAGGCGTGCCCGGTGGAAGTTCCCAACGAATTTGAAGTGGGGCTTACTGGACGAAAAGCAATCTACATACCTTTCGCTCAGAGCGTTCCAGCTCAGTATCTAATTGACGATGAATCCTGTATTGGCCTTGGCGAGAATACTTGCGCAAAATGTAAAGAAGCTTGTGGCCCTGACGCCATAAATTTCAGTGCCACGGCAGAAGAGGTTGAACTGGAAGTTGGCACAATCATTGTTGCCACGGGTTTGGATGTTTTTGATCCTGTTGGATTAATGGAATATGGTTACCTGAGGTTCCCTAATACGATAACCTCGTTGGAGTTTGAGCGGCTTATAAACGCGGGAGGACCCACAGGAGGCAACCTAATCCGACTTAGCGATATGCAGCTTCCTAAAACAGTTGCATTCATTCAATGTATAGGTTCGCGCTCAAAAAAGGGAAACCCATACTGTAGCAACGTATGCTGCATGAACACAATAAAAGATGCATTACTTATCAAAGAGCATTGGCCAGATGTCAAAATATACGTTTTCTACATAGATATACGTGCATTTGGGAAAGGCTTCGAAGACCTCTATAGACGAGCAAAAGAGGAAGGCGTCATCTTCATTCGTGGATTGCCTGCTGAAATAATCGAGGATAAAAAATCCAATAATTTGTTTCTTGTTGGAGAAAACACTCTTGAGAAAAAAACATACACAGTAAAAGCGGACATGGTAGTATTATCTGTTGGTCTTAGACCCAGAGATGACAGCAGCAAAGTTCAGCAGCTCTTAAGATTGTCAAAAACGTCAGACGGCTTCTTCATGGAAGCTCACCCGAAATTGAGGCCTGTAGACACCCCAACTGGGGGAGTTTTTCTTGCGGGCTGTGCCGAAGGACCCAAAGACATCAAAGACAGCGTGACGCAGGCAAGTGCAGCAGCAACTCGTGCAGGAATTCTTATGGCAAAAGGAAGTGTTACTGTCGAAGCAATAACGCCCACAATGCTTTCTGAAAACTGCATGGGATGCGGCTTGTGCGTTAGAGTATGCCCATATAATGCAATCACTGTAGACAAGGAGAAGAAACGTGCCACAGTAATTGAGGCAGCTTGTGCAGGATGTGGCACTTGTGGCGCAGAATGTTCCTTCGATGCAATACAGATGCGGCACTTCACGGACAAGCAGATTTATGCTCAGATAGATGCGGCAACAGAAGAGAATGCAGACAAGAAAATAATCGCATTCTGCTGTAACTGGTGCTCTTATGCAGGTGCAGACTTTGCGGGAGTAAGCAGGATGCAGTATCCCCCTAGCGTTCGAATCATCCGTACTATGTGCTCAGGCAGAGTCTCTCCAAAATTTGTTGAGCGAGCTTTTGCCAGAGGTGCTGCGGCAGTGCTGGTTGCAGGTTGCCATTTGAATGATTGTCACTACATAGACGCTAATTACCAGACCAAGAAGCGGGTTGAAAATTTGTGGAAAAAAATGGAACGGTTAGGGTTGGACAAGAATCGGCTTCAACTGGCATGGATCAGTGCAGCAGAGGGGGAAAAGTTTGCCTCAAAAATAAAAGAGATGCAAAAAATCGTTGACGGTGCATCTAAAACAGAAATAGAAAAAACGGTTGGATGTTTAGCTCCCAAAAAGGTGAAGACAACGGTTTAAGGTTGGAAAAAAGGCGTGAAATCAACACTTAATGAGTGAAGATAATATGCGCGGGCGACTGATTAAACAAGAAAATCTGAAAGAAATCATGCTAAAACGGAAGTTTCTCACAACAGACTATCTTCTACACCTGAACAAGGACCTATGCAACGGATGTGGAATATGCTCTGAAGTCTGTCCTCAAGAAGCAATAAAGGAAATCCCTCCATCAGTCTATGAAGGACATTTGATGGAGAAGCCAACAATCGATATAGACGCAGATTCCTGTATTTTATGTGGAGAATGCGCAGTATTATGTCCTTTGAATGCTCTAAGTATGAAAGTAAATGGAGAAGAAATCGCTACTATAGTTAAAAATGAGGCATTTCCAAGCTTGTTGAAAGAAATCAGGGTGATGAAGGATAAATGCGATCCAGATTGCAAGCTCAAATGCCAAGAAGAATGCCCCACAGAAGCAATCAATGTGTTGACAAAAAGTTCAGAAAAGGGAGAAACCCTTGAAATCATTGATGTGCAAATCGATGAATCCTCATGCTTCTATTGTAAACGCTGCGAATTGGCCTGTAACCAAGATGCAATAGCAGTTAAAAAACCGATTATTGGAAGAATAGACTTAGATACGAATGTCTGCCCTGAGGGCTGTGTTGTTTGCGTTGACATTTGTCCTACTCAAGCGATTCAAATAGAAAATGGCAAACCTGAAGTTATTGATGATTTTTGTATCTTCTGTTCTGCCTGTGAAAAAGTTTGTCCAAACAAAGCAATCAAGATACATAGAGATTGGATTTACCATACCGAAGTTAAAGCTGCAGCTTGGCTAACAGCCTTAAAAAAGCTAACTTCTTCTGAAACTGTTGCCAAGGAACTCGGGGTTAAAACTGGAAAAAGAAGAGCTGCAGCTGTTCAAGCAAGAGAAGTATTCAATCATCAAAAATCCAATACACAAACTTGTACCAAAGCAGAAGAATTCTTAAAAATTCTAAATAACTGCAGGAAATAACATTACCTTGCCTTATGGGAATTTGCCGAGCTGAAACACTAGACTTTTTGGGTTTTAAAAAAAGGGGAGTTTGCGGGAAAAACTCTGGGATTGGGGTGACATCTCCACTGTGGGTCGAGAGTTCAAATCTCTCCAGGTCCACTTTAAGCTTCTTTTCCAAAAACAGGTTAGAACTGAGCATATTTAAAAAATAAATTCAATTATGACTTTTCCTATTCTTTTGAGGCATTGCCATTCGTAGCTGCAGTACACCCCGCAACGATAGATCAAAATGGCAATAAACGCCTTAAAGTAAGCTTGACAAAGACTCTATACACGGTTGGAGATCATATTATGATAAGGGTGAAACGGGTGTATGAGACTGCCGAGATGAGTGATGGGTTCAGGATTTTGGTGGACCGGCTGTGGCCTCGCGGTCTAACCAAGGAAAGGGCAAGGATAGATTTGTGGCTAAAAGATGTGGCACCAAGTAATGAGCTAAGAAAATGGTTTTCACATGATCCGGAGAGATGGGCGGAGTTTAAAAGTCGGTATTTTGAAGAGTTGGATAATGATAAAACGGAATTGTTGAAATTAATTCTTAAGAAGACTGAGGAAGGTGTGGTGACGCTGCTTTATGCGGCAAAGAATGAAGATAACAATAACGCTGTTGCTCTGAAGGATTATATTGAAAAGGTTACAATCAGACATAAGCATTAGAAAAGTGGTAGGAAATTCCCGAACTGAAGATGCTATGAATTATTCTGCCATAACCCTTATTCCTTGCTTTTCTCTTTGAATTGTTCTAACGATTTCTCGATATTTTTCATGAATCATAAAAACAATTATGATGTGTGATTCATGCATTTAACAAGAACGTGTAGAAGGGAAAACGGGACTGTGAACGGGAGTGTGAAGCTATCCAGGCCCACCATCCACTTAATTTTGTCATACAAAAATAATTAACACTTTGAAAATGACATAAGCTAAAACTGCTGATACAGGCGCCGATAAAATCCAAGCCCAAATGATGCTTCGCAGGGTTCCCCAGTTAACAGATTTCTTTCCCCTAGTTAACCCTATACCAATTAACGCCCCATTAGAAATATGAGTAGAACTCATTGGAATTCCAAGATAAGCTGCTGAACCCAAGATTAACGAACTAGATATATCACTTGAAAATCCTTGGTATGGTCGAATACGAGTTATCTTTGTTGCCATCGTTTTAACAATTCTCCATCCTCCAAACAAGACACCTGAAGCTATAGCAATGTATGAGACTATAATGACCCAAAAGGGCACTACAAACTCAGATATGTACCCATAATAAAACAGAAGCATTGTCATTATGCCCATAACTTTTTGCGCATCATTTGAGGAATCGGTGATAGCAAAGAAAAACGTTGCAACTGGTTGAAGATGTCTAAACCGTCTATTCATTTTACTTGCAGGACGATTTCTGAAAGCTCTGATGATTAAGCCCGTAAAAGCAAAGGCTATAAAAATCGCGATAAATGGTGAAGTGATCAAAGGAATAACTACTTTGTTTATGATGCCCCCTACTTCTATGATTTTCCATCCGCCTGAGGCAACACCGGCACCGATTAATCCACCAATTAGGACATGAGTTTCAGAAATAGGCAAAGCCCAAACCCAAGAAAATATTACATCAAAAATTAAAGAAGCAAGCAGAGTGGCAATAATAACCTCTCCTGAAGCAAAACCTTCTGTAATGATTCCAGTTCCAATTGTTTCGGCGACTGCAGAGCCAAAGATGGTCATGCCTATTAAAGAGCCAACTGTGGAGAGAAGAATTGCTCGGTTGGTTTTCACAGCTTTTGTTGCAATTATTGTTGCTGTTGCGTAAGCTGCGTCAGTAAAACCGGTCCAAAATCCAAAAATAATTGCTAGTATTAGGGCAAAGATTACGATTAGTTCTATCATGGAATCAAGCATTCTTCAAAACTATGTCTTGGATAACCAGGCAAACATCTTCACATTTATCTGTAATCGCTTCAAGAAAATCATAAATTTCTTTCATGATGATGATTTTGACAGCATCTTTTTCTTTAAAGAGTTCAACCATTGCTTTATCATGAAGGTCGTCTGCCGTGTTCTCTAGACTGTGAACCTGTTTGAAACGTTTTTCTATTTCCTCTTGCTTCATTTTACGTACGTGTTTTAGAGCCTCGTTCACTTCTATGACTTGTTTTTCGATTATGCCAGCAAAATCGGCAATTACACCATCTGGATTTTTGATTTTAAACAGAAATATTTTGGTTGTAACTGAATCAATGTAGTCTAATACATCATCGTATAAAGAGGTGAGGCCTGCGAGGTCTTCTTGATCTATTGGTGTAATGAAGGATTTGTGTAATTTGTGGATCATCTGGTGTACGATTTCGTCGCCTTCATGTTCCAATTGCCTCATTTTCTTGACGTTTTCTGAAAAATTCTCGGGTTCGTTGAGCATTTCCTTAAACAGTTTGGCTGCTTCGAGCACTAACTCTGCTTGCTTCTCTAGAAGATCGAAGTAAATTTTGTCTTGAGGTATGATCCACTCTTTAAAGCCCATGGTTTACGTAGATTCCTCTATAGATATTTAATTCTTTGGTAGAAATTACCAAATTTATATAATCGATTAACTGCTTGAACCAATTTGGGATTTGAAAGAAAACATCAGTTAAATTTTCAATAGACGTGCAAGTCACTGAGCATA
>CAZJLG010000022.1:2389-12223 GCA_964546665.1 uncultured Candidatus Bathyarchaeia archaeon | reverse complement strand
CTTTTTCCCTCCGCCAGCATTACCTGGATCAGGTTCCTAAGGGTCGACAACAAGCCAGTTGTCCTCTCAGCCGGGTTAACCCAGCTCCCCTATGCACCTACGGATAGGGAGTGCGTTCTTCGTATTTAAGCCTGACTAGCACCCGTATCCAGTACAGGCGAGCCCATAATTGTTATAAAGCATCTTGGGTTATTGGATTCTTATGTCAAACAAAGTTCATTGTGCCCACATTCTTGTGAAAACAGAAAAAGAAGTCAACAACGTTTTGGAACGGTTAAAGAAGGGAGAAAAGTTTTCAGCCATAGCCAAAGACGTTTCGCTCTGTCCCTCCAAAAAACGCGGCGGAGACCTCGGAACATTCGGCAGAGGACAGATGGTGAAGGAATTCGAAAATGCAGCCTTCGCCCTCGATAAAGGACAAATCTCTGGAATAGTGAAAACCCAGTTCGGCTACCACATAATCAAACGACTAGAGTAGCCTCAAATTTCTGTTTACAGACAAACAAGTGTCTAATTAAATTATAAAAAAAGGGAGTACTCAAATGCTTGCGCATTTGTAGTATCTACTCGGTTTTTCGTCGCTTCCACAAAAAGTTACTGCCAGCTACAACCGCAACAGACGACAACAGTACAATGGTCATGATTGTCATAGGCTCCGGAATCGGATCTGGATTAGTTTCATAGACACCGTATTCTTGTCCCCAGCCGCTAGGACTATCTTGTGATGTTGGTGGCCATGCTTGAACTCCTGCACCGCTTTCGTCATATGATGCTATTCTAATTAATGGTTCATAACTTGAGCCTGCTGTATCAAATTCGGCTTTGCTTCTGTCCATCCTGATTTCAATAATCCAGTGTGGTGTGCTTTCCAATGGAGAGGCGCTTATTGAATCTGCTATGAAGATATCGGTATCCCAAGTGTAATCAGTGAATTCTACCCATCCTGAGCCATCGCCTTGGTAAATCGTCAGTCCTGAAGCATCGTGTCCCACCCAATCTATTCTGATGTCGTCTGATTGGGGAGTAATGCCACCGTCTGCTTGAGGGTCAATGCAAATCTGGACGTAGTCACCTGCATCTTCTGTGGTGTCATCAATAACTTCAATCAGGAAGTGCTCGAAAATGTTGCCTGGATAAGTCCATTTCTGTCTCCACTGAAGATTGGTGGGAAGGTTTGTCGGTATTCCAGCATCGTACCATTCAGTGTCAGTAGTCCAAACTCCGTCTTCAACGGGGTCCTCTATTGCTAGGTAATTCGTACTTTCGTATCCTGCATATTGGGCGTTAACAAGGGCTATTGGTAGCAAGAAACTGCATAATAGGATCAGGCTGAAAGCAACTAAGATATGCTGCTTCAGTTTTATTCATCCCCTTTTAGTTTTACTGAGTTGTATTTAATTCAGTGAATTTAAAAATCTTTTCACACAATTAAACAGGCACACGGTGGCGCCTTAAGAAGATTTTCAGACAAGAAATTTTTGGTGACCACGAGCTTGGCTGGAATAGCATTCTTGCTTCAACGCCTCTGGGTTTGAGATAAAACTCTTTTCTTGGCAACTACTAGGAACGAAGCTGCAATCAGAAAAACTGCCAACAGGGTCAATGATGGAAATTCTGGAATTACGGTTGTAGGCGTCATTGGAGGCATCGGCAACGAGAAGGAGGTTGGCGGCGCCTGAGGGTTTTGGGCGGTTAACAAGGGAACAAAAGTTACTGTTCCCAAGGTTATGTCATACTTGAAGTCACGAATCGTCAAGTTAATTGCTTGAGTATCAGTTGTTCCCCACCAGTTGTATGCTACATTTACTGCCGTTGAAACTTCTGACAAAATCAGGCTGTTTTGGGTGTAGTTCATGATGTTGTTGTAGGCCATTGTTACTGACGAAGTTCGAAGAGTGATTGCTACGGTGCTGTCTGTGATGGTGTTGTTAAGAATTGTCATTTGCGAAGCAGTGGATATTCCGTAGGTGTTGTTAGAGATTAGATTCTGCTCAATTATTGCAGTGCCGTCTTCTCTGTTGCTGCTGATGCCTATAGAGTTGTTCATGATTACGTTATTTCGGATTATCGAGTCGCCATAACCATAATCAATGTCGTTATAGGCGCTAATGAAGATGTGACCAACCTGTATTCCGCCGTTGTATAACAGATTCTCTTCTATAAGCGCATCTCCAGCAACTCTGATACGGTTTTGGATGACATTGCCTGAAACGTACGTGTATCCGTTCCTAATCAGGACTCCATAGCCACCCGTTGAACTGGATATGACGTTGAAGGTTATTGAAGAGTCTCCGCTGACTGTGACTGCCGAGGTGGAATCCTCTGGTCTTCCAGCCCAATCCGTGAAGGGTGCACCGCCAGAGATTGTGTTATTCGAAATTGTGGAAGAAGTTGCCGTGACTCCACCAGAAATGGTGTTGTTAGAGATTTCTGATAGAGCACCAACAGTGAGAGCAATTGTGTAGCCATGACCGCCAAAGGTCATGAAATAGATGCTGCTGCCGTTTATTGTGTTGCTCAAAATTTTGGCAGAACTTCCTGCAGTGACGTCTGCTTCGATTGTGTTATAGGAAATTGTGGAGGAATCCCCAACATAAAGGTCTGCTTTGATGTCATTGTTCGAAACTGTGGCGTTGTCTCCTGCGTTGATGACTGCCAACACAAGATTATTCGAAATTACTGAGTTTGCTCCCACAGTAACTCCAACATTGATAGTGTTGTTGTTCAGCTTGAGGGGCTTGCTGCTTGAAACTGTTGAGTTAATTACTGTATACTCAAAAACGGATTCAAGACCTGTTTGGTCGTTATCTCCGTAGGATATCTCTCCGCCGCTGACCAAAATGTTTTCTGAGACACTGCCAACAGCCTGAAGTGTGCCATTAACAAAAAGAGAGTACCCATTAAGATTGACTGTGACGCCGGAACTAATTGTTAAGGTCACACCTGTGCTGACGACAACAGTTCCGGTTAGATTGTATGGACTCTCAGCTTTTGTCCAGACCGTATCCGAGGTTATGAACGTTACTAGGCCACTCTGAGCCAACCCAAAAGGAACAAGGATGACTGAAAATAATCCACAAATTATTGTTATGGACAATAACACATGTAAAAAAGACTTTATCATCCTATCATTTCCCATTAGAACAGCGCGTTTTTAGAGCAGAAAAGGATTTTTGTCAAGAAACCTTGACTAAGCTTGCTGTTTGGCTAGTCAAGAAAGTTTGACCAAAAAATCCATCCACCGTCTAAGAGTAAGCACCCCCTCCGAGTTCATATTAGACTCCTAATAGAGGTACATTGTTGAAAACAGTATTTTTTCAGAAAAATCAGCGCACCATAAAATATCAGTTGCTTATCTGAAGTGTCCGTGAACTTTCTAGGGCTGCATCGCAGAAAACGCAGATTTATATTATCCGCAAATCTTCTATTAAAACAGAATCTGGAGAAATTCAACATGAAAGAGTCTCGCCCAGAAACCGAAAAAGAGAACACCTACAGCGAAAGAGCAAGCTGGCCACCCTACACATACAGAGATTACGCAGACATTGCACCAGAAACATACAATGACTTCATGGAGTTCCTGACAACCGAAAACACATCAAACAAAGTCATGGAACTGCAACCCTGGATATCCTTCTGCGACTCCAGATGCACCTTCTGCTACTACCCAAACAACCCCTATCGTAGCAGCATGATGGAACCCTACCTTGAGGCACTAAAGAAGGAGCTGATGATGTACGCGGAAACAAAGTACGTCAAAACCAGCGAATTCGACGAAATAGTTCTGGGCGGCGGAACACCAAGCCTCATGACCAAAGACCAGATGTTTGGTCTAATAAAATTCTGTGAAGAAAACTTCAACACAGTAGACAACTACTTCATCAAAATCACAGGCTCATCCAGAAGCTTCTCCAAAGAAAAACTGGTTGCAGCCGCAGAATATGGCGTCTACCAAGTGGACATGGGCGCCCAAACCTTCGACGACAAACTAAGAAGAATGCTGAACCTGCCAGACAGCGCAGAGCATGTGGCAGAAGAAATCAAACTTGCCCGAAAACTTGGACTCTGCGTATGCATCGACATAATGTACAACATTCCAGGACAGACATTGGAAAGCTGGACAAACACAGTTAAGAGGGCAATCGAGCTGGACGCAGAAGTTGACGCCTATTGCCTAGAAGTTTACCCTGGAACAATCCTGTACAAGCAGATGCAGGAAGGAAGAGCACCTCCACAAGCCGACGAAGAACTTCAGAAACAGATGTACATCACTGCCTACGAAATGTTCAAGGAAGCAGGCTACAAGCCAATCGGACACGACCGCTACTCAAGAGACAAATGGCACGAAAAAGAAAACTGCATAAACGGCTGGCCATGGGCAGGAATCCTGACAACAGGCGCAGGATGCTTCATGGGCTACCTGCAAAGATTCTCTTACTCAAACATCGAAAACGCAAACGATTACATAGAAACGGTAAACCAGGGAAGGTATCCGATCGCGAAACTGTCAGAATCCACAGAAAAAGACATGATGCGAAAGGTGATGACAAGACTCTACATACGGCTACCCGTAGACAAAGTAGAATTCAAAGAAAAATTCGGAAAGCTCCCAGAAGACGTGTACCCTGAACAGCTGAAGAGACTGAAAGAAAAAGGGTTAATCGAAATAACAGACAAAGAAATCAAACTAACCGAACTGGGAGACCTCTGGAAAGCCAACATCGCCTGGGAATTCGCAGACAAATAAAAAACTGTTATTTCTGCCTTTCCAGAGCACAAGAGACTCTAGCAGCGACAACAATCGCTATTAGTCAAGGTTTCTTGACAAAAATGCTTTTTTGTTATGAGATAAAGGTATTGTTGGTGCCTTTGGTGGGAGATAGAACGGAAACTCTCATTCCACTTCTGATTCTCAGTTTTGTTCTAGCGTCTATTCCACAAATTGGAGTTGTGAAGGCAGAGAACATAGTTTACATCCATTCTGATGGAAGCATTGAGGGAACTGAGAAGATTGTAAAGCAGGGAAATGTTCGGTTTGTTTTTTTAGATAATGTTACAGGTAAATCGATTGTTGTTCAAAGGCTTAATTCGATTATCGATGGGGCAGGTTTTACTCTTCAAGGGTCAGGGAATGGAACAGGAATAAAATTGCTTAGAGGAGGTACATTGCAAAACATTAATGTTGACTATTATAGCGTTGGTGTTTCTGCTGAAGGAGATAATATGGCAACTGTTTCTGGGTGTAACATAACCCATAACGATGTAGGCATTACGTATTCAAGGTCTTTTTATCCTATTTATGACAGCATCATAACTGGAAACAATATTACGGGAAATGTGATTGGCATCAAAATTACAATGGGTAACGAAGGCGAAAAAACTAACATGTTGGTTGTTGGCAACCACATAGCAAATAATGACTATGCTCTCCGTTTTCAACTATCACAGAAAGGATTAGTATTTAACCCGTATTCAATGGATGTTCGCATTTATAGAAACAATTTCGTCAACAACAACCACACTGCAAGCTATGGCACTTACGAGATACCAAATTTTCCAGTATATGTAAATGATTACAGAAACATTTGGAGTTCATACTGGGAAAAAGGCAACTACTGGAGCGACTGCAACGGAACAGACTTTGACGGAGATGGGATAGGAGATAAAGCGTATCACGTTGACATGTACAACTACGACTCTTACCCACTAATGAACCCTGTAGAAACACAAATAATCCCCGAGTTTCCTTCATGGAGCATTCTGCTCTTATTCTTGCTTGCCACTTCATCTGTTCTGGTATTCAGAAAGAAGCTATTCCATCAAAGATCATAATAAACTGTTATTTTTCGCGCAAAAGCTTAGGCACATAACCGCACGCTGGGTCAGAAGCGAATAGGTCTCCGGTGTAGATTTCTGCTCTGGTTCGGCAGCCACCACAAATCTCCCGGTACTCACAAACACCACACTTGCCCTTCAAGTTGCTGCGGTCTCGGAGCTTTTTGGTGAAGTCTGAGGTTTGCATGTCAGCCCAGATTTCTTTCATTGTTTTGTCTTTGATGTTGCCCATACGGTAGCCTTCATTGAAGCCGCAAGGTCTAATGTCGCCGTTTTCGAGAAGCCCCATATATCTGCCGCCGATGAAGCACTGTCCAAGAAAGACGTTGTTGAACCAGTAATCGAAATCGGGCATACCCCTCTGCTTTGCTATTCGAGCAAAGAATGGAGAGTATACGTTGATGTTGAGTTTTCCTTTGTATTCCTGCATCATGTCATAGATTCTGTTAAACACATCCTCATACTGCTGCGGAGTAGGAGCCATCTCAAGATGTTCCTGTGCTCTGCCAACAGGGATATAGTTGTGAAAAACTACTCGCCTAGCATTGAATTTGTGTCCCAGTTCGGCTATGAAGTCCACTTCTTGGCAGTTGTTCTTGCTCAAGGTAGTTACGATGCAGTCAAAAATGTCATTCTGAGACAGTTTTTCCATAGCCAGAAGAGCTGTTGCGTAGGAGCCTTTGCCTCGCGTTATGTCGTTGGTTTTTTCTTTTCCTTCAAGGCTTACAGCGGTCATAACTTCGTTTCGGACTAGCTTGTCAAGAATTTTTCCTTTGACGTAGTAGCCGTTTGTTATGAGGCTCACGTTCATGCCAAGGTTCTTAGCGTGCTCAATGATTTCAAAAATGTCTTTTCGTACAAGCGGTTCTCCGCCGCTTAGCCCAAACCATTTTGCCCCCATCTCATAGAGTTCGTCAACAATCTTCATTCCACCCTTGGTGTCAATTTCATTGATGGCGTAAGGGTTGGAGGCAAAGCTGCAATGTAAACAGTTATAGTTGCAGGCCCGCGTACATCTCCAAGTCATCATGTACAAAAGAGGCCTGTCGGTCATGGATTGTGACATAGGTTAACCATCCGAGATTATGTAGGAACCCGAGGAATTATATTTAACTTTTCCGTTAATAAGGATTATCGAAGTAAGTTCTGTAACAAATTGTTAGCTTTTTTAGGCAAAAAACAGGCGCACAGGAACAGTTACTCTTGCGCCAACCAATTTATGTCCATGCGGGTATTGTTTAGAAACATTTAATTCAGGATATACGATAAAAACCGTAGGTAAAACCCATTGGGAAGTCGCCTATGATGTTAAGAAACCGCGGTTTTGCCATAGCGCAGAAATGTTCCTTGAAGTGAAAAAATGAGAAACAAAAAGCATAATTACACCATAGTTGCGGCGACATTTGCTTCGCTACTGATCGTGTCGTCTTTTGTTTTTCTCTCAGATTCAGTGCGCGGCACAGTAAACGGAAGCAACCCCGTGTACGATTACGGCGATTTGCTTCAGTACGAGTGGCCACAGATTCACGGAGATTCAGGGTTTACACGTTCTTCGCAGGGACCAGCCCCAGAATCGTCAGAAATTTTATGGAAGGCAACCGTAGAGGGAATAGAGAGTTACGTTACAGCCTTTAATGGCAAAGTCTTTGTCACAACAGCAACAGAGGTTATTGCCTTAGACAAAGACACAGGAGCAACCGTCTGGAGCACCCCCTTTCCCAGCAGCCAACGATGGCCAGCAGTATTCAAAATCGATGAAAACCACCTTGTTGTGGCACAGTATTGTCTGGAAATAGAAAGCGGAGATATTTTGTGGACCAGCGAAGAGTTTTCTGCAAAAGTGTCCTATTGGGCTGAAAGCGTTTACAGTCCAGAAGAAAAGATGTTCTATGTTCAAGGCGACTCGGCAGTCGAAGCTTGGAACTTTTCTAATCCCGCAGAGCCGCCCACACTGGCATGGGAAACCTACGTGCCAGGCAGCACATCATCAGGAACAGGCATACAGTATGGTGATGGAAGAGTTTTTCCCGGCTCCTTTGAGACCCACCAGATGGCACTTAACGCCACCACAGGCGATGTTCTCTGGGACACAGAAACAGCAGGAGCAATGAGCTTCTCTGGCTCCTACTATGAAGGCAAACTGCTCAAAGCAGGTGAACAGGACAACACCTTCTACTGTTTCGATGCTGAGACGGGCTATGTGTTGTGGAAATATAACCCAGGAGGCCAGCAGGGATACTGGGTCAGCGGCAGCGCCGCAGCATACGGAATGGTCTACGAGCTTAACAAGGATGGAAACCTGTACGCCTTAGATGTGAACGAGGGGCAGCTTGTTTGGAAGTATGAAGGACCTGGATACTTTTTTTGGCCAGGATGGCCAGTGGTTGCGGATGGCAAGGTCTACGCCACAACCGGTCAAAGAGTGTCATATGACCCGTACACTTTGGAGTATAGCGAATCAGAGTTTGTTTGCCTTGACGCTTTCACTGGGGCACCTGTGTGGAAGTTGCCTATAGAAACTCATCCGCCAAGAGATTCCATAGCCATTGCCTACGGTAACCTGTACATCATCCCCGGATACATCGAAGAAATGAAAATGAACGAATACGAAACCCTCAACCAAGTGTGGGCTATCGGCACTAGTTCATGGCCGATGTGGCGCAACGATTCGGCAAACAGTGGAACAGGACAGTCAGGCCCCACACAACTGAATCTCAGGTGGAGGTTCCAGACAGATGGAGGAGTCGGCTCCACGCCAGTCGTTGTAGATGGCAGAGTGTATGCGGGTTCACAGGACAAGAACATCTACTGCACTGATGCACGAGACGGCAGAATCTTATGGAAATATACTACTGGCGCCCGAATCAAGTCGTCGGTGGCTGTGGCTGACGGAAAAGTGTATGTTGGACCTGACGATGGATACGTTTATTGTCTGGATGCAAAGAACGGCACCAGAATATGGATGACAGAAGCTGGAGGCTACATTGAAGCCCCCTTCAAGGCTGTGACTGGAGTACGTTCTTCTCCCATAGTGGTGGAGGGCAGGGTGTACGTTGGGTCGCTTGACACTAACCTGTACTGTCTTGACGCCGACTCCGGAGACATCCTTTGGCACTACAAAACGGACGGCTACATCACTTCTTCTCCAGCTGCATCAGACGACGCAGTTTATGTCACTTCGCAGGAGCCAGACAGCGGTACTCTATACAAGATAGATGCCGCCAACGGAAACCAGATTTGGAAGTGCGATATTCCGTATGTGAAGGTGTCGGATAGGGGCACTGACTTGCATGCGTCCCCCACAGTTGCGGAGGGCATGGTGTTTGTTGCGGCAAACAAGCAGAATTATTATGGAGTAAACGCGACCACCGGCGAGATTGAATGGACCTATGTTACCACTGAGGGCACAGAAGGCATAGGAGGATACTTGATTGCCTCCATCTCATATCATGAAGGCAGGCTCTATCTGGTTGACATGTTCTTCATAACATCCCTGAACGCCAGCAGCGGGGAAGTTGTTTGGCAGAGCTGGATAGGAACTGAACTGTATACTTCGCCGACCTACGCTGACGGAAAAGTTTACGTCACCACCGACAGGCGCTTCGTTTATGTCCTTAACGCCACAAACGGGGACAGGCTCTCACATTTCGAGACAGGCTCTAACAGCTGGTCATCCCCCTCCGTGTATGAGGGAAGAGTATACTTTGGAAGCAACGACGGCAACATCTACTGCCTAGAAGAATATCCCGTAACCACAGGTCAGATTCTTACCGAATTAGAGAAGAACGAAGTTGAAGTGAACACAACGGTTACGGGTTGCGGTCAACTTGTGCCTGGAATCGCTTATGCGCCCATAAGTGTGACTTTCGTGAAGTCTGACGGCGCCGTAGACAGCATAGAGGTTACAGCCCAAAAGGATGGCGCATTCAGCTTCGACTATACACCGGACGTGACTGGCGAAGTGAAGGTCTCCGTCCATTGTTCAGGAGCAATGTACAT
>CAZJLG010000022.1:0-2289 GCA_964546665.1 uncultured Candidatus Bathyarchaeia archaeon | reverse complement strand
GAGAAGTTTTTGGTAACAAATTCTCGACCAGAACGTCCCATCTTCTCCCGTAGGGGCTGGTCTGAAAGAAGCGTTAATATGGCGTCGGCTAGTTCGCTGCTGTCAGGTTTAACCAGCAGTCCAGTTTCTTTGTTTTTTACAACTTCGCTTATTGCTGTAACGTTGAAGGCAACTACTGGCTTAGCTGTGGCTTGAGCCTCCAGCAAGGTGATTCCCTGTCCCTCCTGAATTGACGGCGAAACAAAAACGTCGGCGCAACTGTATAAACTGTGAAGCAAATCTTCGGGAACCCCGCCCACAAAAACAAACTTGTCTGAAACATCCTGCTCTTTCGAGTATGAAATCAGATGGCTCTTGAGGGGACCTTCTCCAACTACCACAAACTTTGTTTCGGCATTTTCTTTGACTACATTCTTGGCGGCTTCAATCAAGTAATGCAAACCCTTTCGGGGTATCAGGTTGCCAACAAAAAGCACAAGATGTTCGCTGTCTCCGCCTACAACATCCTTGACTTTTCCGCAGTCCTCGGTGGGCTTGAACCTTTGGATGTCCACGCCGTTTGGAACTATCCGTATCTTTGCTTCCTCAACCCCATACAACTGAACCAGCTTCTGAGCAGAGTATCGGCTGACAGTGACTATCAGGGTTGCCGCGTTGGCTGCATCCTTCTCGGTTTTTGCGAGGCGCCGCATGAAAACGTTAGAGAGCTTCATTCTGAGAGACGGAGACACACTTTTCGACGACTGGATATGCTCATCTGCCAGAACGCCGTGAACAGTCTGTATGAACGGTTTATCCATTTTCCGTTTCCGGAGAAGCTTCAAGAATTTGTAGCCGCTGACAGTGTGTGCCTCATAAACGTCGGCTTCTATTGTGTCAACCATTCCGGAGAGGGACCTGTTGAAAACCCAGTTGTCCAGCGGATAGAGCCTGTCAGTGGAGAAGCAGGGAACAACAGTTACCCCATCATCAATTACAGTGGTTTCTTTGAAGCCCCTTTTTGTTCCACTGTAAACCGTTGTGTCAACGTCCTTCACCAACCGTTTGGCAACTTCAACTATTCGCCTTTCAACGCCCCCAAAGTAAAGGTGAGGCGGCTGCGTGTTAAAGACGGCTACCTTCAGCTTCCGGTTCATTGACATGACTCCTATGTTTGAAGCGGTTCCCCTGCCATTCTTTGGCGCAGTAAGTATTAAAATGAACCTAGGAAACAGGGGGATTAAAGTTTAATCAAAAAAAATGTACGCCTGCAAATGGCTTGACAAATCCTTTGAATACCCTTGACGTCAGATTGTGGTTTGACTGTCAAGGGTATTTGTGCGAATGAAATGTGAAATTGACTAGGATTCAGGCAGGATTTCAGTATGACAGCAGTTAGATATCAGTAAGATAAAGGCTATGAAGTCTTCAACAATTTCTTTCTAGCAACAATCACAGACAATGTAGCCATCAGAAATAATGGCAGAATAATCCATGAAGGAAACTCTGGGATTACAATTGGTTTCATCAAAGGCTTGTTGTCATAACATCCTACATCCTTGTCATTACTAAGCCAATATGCCACGTGAGGTGTGTCTCCAAAGCCATCTCCGTCATCATCCACGCCTTCATATGTTTTCCAATAGTTGCTGCTAAAATAATTGTCACCAGGTGAGAGGTTCATCCACATGTTCCAAACAAGTCTCCCAATGTTGTTTCCAGTGATATTGTTATCATAGCTGTCAATCAAACGAACATCAATGAAGTTATCCAACAACTCGTTTCCAACAATGGTACAATGGTACGCACCCATTAAGTAAATTCCCATATGTCCACCATTAATCTCGTTTCCTTCAACATTACAATAATCCCCGAAATAGGCTATTCCATAATCAAAGTTCTTGAAAACCAGATTCTTGATTGTGACATTGTCATTTTCATTCAAATGAAAGCCCAAACAATCTTCATTTCCTTTCAGGGTATGTCCTAAACCATCAATTACAATGTTACCTTTTTCAATAAAGATTCCATAATCAGCCGTGGGAATCTCTATGTCTCCAATCAAAGAATAGTAGCTTCCGTCTCGCTGAATTTTGTCAGTTCCCGTTACTTTGCCATCTTCTTTGATGTAGATTGTGCCCTCTGCCTTCACAACAGCAATTTGTGGAATAGAAACCACAACAAAACAAAGAAGCAGAATCAAAACGCAAGAAGAGGTCTTTTTCATTCCAACCCATTCTTTCTAATTTTATTTCTAACAGTAACACCAACCAGAGTTGCTACAATAAGTAAGGGTAGAATTGTCCATGA
>CAZJLG010000021.1:0-12392 GCA_964546665.1 uncultured Candidatus Bathyarchaeia archaeon | reverse complement strand
GAGCGGATTGCACGGTTTGCCTTTGAGTTGGCGATGAAGCGACGCAAAAAAGTGACTGTGGTCACTAAGGCGAATGTGCTGCGTGTCTCGGATGGTCTCTTTCTTGAGGTTGCGCGGAAGGTTGCGGAAGATTACCCTGACGTGGAAGTGGAGGAGGCTTTCGTTGACGTTACAGCTATGCGGCTGGTTCTGAAGCCCAACATCTTCGACGTTATCGTAACCTCAAACCTTTTCGGAGACATCCTCTCAGACGAGTCAGCGGGTCTGGTTGGAGGCTTGGGACTAGCGCCCAGCGCCAACATAGGAGCCGATTACGCCCTCTTTGAGCCTGTTCACGGTTCTGCCCCACGGCTTGCAGGAAAGAATATTGCGAATCCTATGGCAGCGATTATGGCTTCCAAGATGATGCTGGATTACTTCGGCGAAACCAGTTGGGCTGAACGCATCGAAAACGCCATCGTCTCTGTGCTGGAAGAAGGAAAAGTCTTGACTCCTGACCTAGGAGGCTCTTCGTCCACCAAACAGGTTACAGACGCAATAATCGCTGCACTGTAGCCTATGTTCACCGTTTGTGTAGGCTATTGCAGACTTTTGCGAAGGCTGGGATGGATAGCCGTTTCTTTGCAGCTATGGCGGATGCTGTGGCAATCAAGAACAGCGGCACAATAATGCAATATTGGAATTTGGTCAAATTTTTTTGCAGAAAAAACATGCAAAACCTGACGTTTACGATTCTCATCTGCGCTAAAAGCAGCTAGAACCGTTAACTCAGAGGAAAATAAAACCTTAATGTCTTCCCTTGTACCTTGAGTTGCGTTCCTGTTTGTTCCTTTCCTGTCTCCAATCTCTTTTTCTCTGCGTTTCTATGCGTTCTCGCGAGAACTCAAAGTGCTTAGAGCCGTGTCTTCTGTATTCATCTAATGTTCTGTAAAAGCTTGAGTAGCTCAACTCTTCCTTAGACAGCGATGTCAGGATGCCGTTCAATTCGTTTCTTGTTTCTGGAGAAGAGATTTTGTCCCATGTCTCAGAATAGGCCATATACGCTGCGTGGAATTTAAAATCAGATTGATCGTCAATCAGTAATTTTGTTACTTCTTGGGTTGGGGTTTCTTTGGTTGGTGTCTTCGTTTCTTCAGTCATAAGTCTCTATAACCTGGAACTGGATGGAGATACTACACACAGCGATACTATAAATGTTTTACTTAACAGCCCCTGAGACCGAAACCAATGGGCAGAATGAGATTAGACTCCTTCTGTTCCACCGCAGAAACGTGTTATATACTCCAGCGCCAGTTGGGAAGCCTTTTCCAGGTCCTGTTTCGGTATGCCTGGAACTCCGCAAACAAGCATCATGAGTTTTTCTGTTTTCTCAGTTACTTTTGTGTTGTCAGCGTCACGGTAAGGGTAGATAGCCACAAGCTTCTCTTCGTCGGAAACAACGATTTCTCTGCCCTTCAGAACCAAAGGTTTTTCCATTCCAATTCCAACAAACTCTTCGCCCTCCCCCGCAAACCTCATCAACAGGTCTCCTTCTAGCATATCTGCATCAAAGGTTGCAAGGGCGATTCTGCTTTTTATAGAGGCTAAGTTGTAGGCGTCAACAAGAGTGTTTATGCATGGAAGATTTTTTCCTGCAAGAATCCTTCGGATAAGAGCTTCAGCTGCTGGACGAATTTTTGTGGGGTCAATTTTTATGCTCCAGAAGAAGTCTCGGTAAGCCCTGAAAGTCGGGTGATCCTTTACCGTGTCAATGTCGTAATCGTTCCTAACCTGACCTGTTACTTCAACCTTGAATTTTTCCAGTTCAGTGCTCTTCTTCTGGGTCTGTACGCCCTTAATGTGGAGTGTAAGAACTGTTAAGTCCGAAAAACAGGTTTCAAGTTCTGGATCGATTTTCAGGCTCATGTCGCTGTCAGCCCCGCAGCTTGGAACATTTTATGCTCTTTTTCTGTTAGATAAGTTTTTCAAAAATCTTGGCTGTAATCCATGGCGTCCCATTCTTCGAAGGGTTCTTGCTTCTCCGTTTTTCCGCCTCGAGTTGCCAAATTCACGACGAGAAGAATTGCTAAAAAGAGAATCAGAGTTCCGCCGATCATCAGATACTCAGAGGATACCACTACAAGTTTGGATGTGCTGCTGTCTGCGCCGCTGTATTCATCGTCTCCGGACCATGTGGCTCTGAGAGTGTGTATGCCGCTGGGCGGAGAATTCCAGGTGTATGAGTAATGTCCATTGTTGTCGGTTTCAACCTTCGCCAGCATATCCAGCTGCGAACTCAGCGAACTGACGTATAAGGTAACTGTTTCTCCGGCTAAGGACGGCGAAAGTGTTCCAGTTATTTTCACCTCGTTTTGAGAGATAGCGAAATTTGTGGAGAGCGTCATGTAAATTGATGCAGAGTCGGGCACCGTGTAGCTGGATGAAACCTGTCCCGGCGCCGTCTTTTCGTAGCTTGTTACAGGTAGCACTGTGGCTGATGCAGATTGAAGGCTTTCATGGCATTCGCCGACGCGCCAGCCTGTTTCCCATTCGCCTCCTGTGGTTTCTGCCACGTAGTATCTTTTTCCTTCATGAGTGTAAAAATAGACCTGCGTCCGAGCATCTTTTGGGGCTTCTGTCAGATGAACTCCCACCATCATGTGATCGTAGTTTTCCAGAAGAAGCAGAACCACGTCAAGTCCGCCCGCCTTCATTATGGATGCTGCTATTAACGAGAAGAGGTCGCAGTCTCCCTCGTTTTCGGCTATGACTTCTACCGGAAATTTCTGGGGGTCACTTTCCACGTAGGGAATTTGATGTAATATCATGAGGACGCCGTTGGCGAAGTCTTCTTGGTTGCTGTAAATGCTCCACAGGTCATCTGCGACTGGCTGCAGAGCATATGGGGTCACGAATTTAGAGAAATTGTAGCTGTAGAGGTTGTGGTCTTGGTTGCTGTAGTAGTCATAAAGCGTTTCCGTTATTGATACCGTTAAGCGGTATGCTGTGTCGCCGCCTGGGCTGTCTTGAAGTTTGTAGCTGTAGCTGTATGTTTCTGCTAGGCAGCTGCTGGATAGAAGAAGCAGTAAAGAAACGAAGAGAGAGGCAGCAAGAATCTTCCGATGTTTTGATGGCGAAAACATGTACTTAACCGTTCTTTATGGGATTATTTATCCCTAACCGATGTATTAAATATTGCGACAGAAGAAACCATGTGGTTTGCATCATGTTTTATCGAGCATTCTATGTGGCTATGTGCTTTGGTCAAGGTTTCTTGACAAAAACACTTTTTAAGCATTCCAAAGAAGATGAAATATTGTTGGTTCCATTGGTGGGGGAAAATAGGGCAACTTCACTTAGATTATTAATTCTTTTTTCAGCGCTTATGCTACTTTCAAGCTTTTTGGTATTCAGTGCCAACGCAACGGGAGATATGTACGGGAATACATACATTAAATCTGATGGAAGCATTACGCCTTCAACATCGCCCATTCAACGAGACGGAAACGTCTACACTCTTACTGGCGACTTTAATGGCTCAGTTTTGAGGGTGGAAAAAAGCAACATAATAGTTGATGGAAATGGACATACCTTATATCAAAAAATTCTTCTTAGTCACGTGACTAATGTTACAGTAAAAAATTGTTTCATCACAAACCCTCCTGGCGGAACAGGAATCGACTTAGATTACTCGGGCAATAATACCATCACCACTAACACAATATGGGGGTGTGGACTGATAGAAACATTGGGCGTCCAGAGTGCCGCCATCTTCATTCATGGTGGAGATTCAAACTTGGTCGTCAAAAACAACATCACCGACAATGAGGTGGGGATGTTGGTCATTGGGTCGCCTAATACTCTCGTTTACAATAACAATTTTGTAAATAATCAGCGTGACTTGAGCTATTTTGTGGGTCCAGGGTTCGGAATGATAGACTCCATCGCAGTCTTTGATAATGGCGAAGAAGGAAATTACTGGAGCAACTACAACGGCACAGACACAGATGGAAACGGCATAGGAGACTCTCCTCACATCATTGACGAAAACAACACAGACAATTATCCCCTGATGGAACCCATCCCAATTCCAGAGTTTCCTTCATGGACGATTCTGCCCTTAGTTCTAACAGCAACTATGTTAGTTGTAATCTACAGAAAGAGACTGACCAAAGCTGCTCAAGCATATTAGCTTCCTAATAGAGGTACATTGTTGAAAACAGTCTTTTTTCAGGAAAATCTGCGCTGTCCACAGTAAACATTAGACTATTTAGTCACCACAATATATGTTATGTAAGTTCTGTTGCAAAAGGTTAACGAGGCTTTTCTGTTGACGGAAACCAAAGTTTCGTGGCTACCATGGAGTGAAGAATCCTTCAAGAAAGCAAAAGAGCTCGATAAACCCATTCTTTTGGACATCCGCGCTGTATGGTGCCACTGGTGCCACGTCATGGACGAGACCACATATTCTAACAGTGGTGTTGCGCGGCTCATCGAAGAGAAGTTTGTTCCCATAAAGGTTGATCGGGACCAGCGACCTGACATAGATAAACGATACAATATGGGAGGCTGGCCCACCACTGCCTTTCTAACTCCTGACGGCGAGGTTTTAACGGGCGGCACCTATATTCCTCCGCAGCAGATGATAGCTCTGCTTGAGCATATAGGCAGCTTCTACAAGAAAAACAGGAACAACCTGAAGTTCAAAATAAAGGAGCTGAAAAACGAAAAACCTGAACCTCCAATCATAGAGTATGGTTTGAACCGCGAAGTTTTCCTGTCTGTCCTCGACAATTTGACATTAGAGATTGCTTCACGGTTCGACTCTGTGTATGGCGGCTTTGGCAGCGCACCAAAGTTTCCTCACAGCGAAGCATTGAGGCTGGCGCTTCTGCAGCACAGTCGGCAGAGGCACGAAGCAGCATTAACCATTGTGAAGAAAACTTTAGTTGCGATGCGTAAGGGCGGCGTCTACGATGAGGAGGAGGGCGGCTTTTTCCGTTACTCGACCACCCGTGACTGGAGTATACCCCATTACGAAAAGATGTGTGAGGATAACGCCCAGCTTCTTGTAAACTATCTAGAAGCATACCAGGTTACCGGAGAGACTGTTTTCAGGGACACCGCCAAAGGAATCATCTCATACGTCAACGCTAAGCTCAGTGATCAGAAAAAGGGCGGCTTTTATGGCAGCCAGGACGCTGACGAGGTTTACTATAAACTAAGTCTGCGTGAACGCATGAAACGAGCCGCTCCTAGAATCGACAGGACAGTGTTCGTGAACTGGAATGCCATGATGAGTTCAGCTTACCTGTTAGCTTCGGTGGTTCTTGATGACCTATCCTATAGTGATTTTGCTCTGCGGACAGTTGAGAGGCTCCTGGAGAAGGGCTTCAGTCCTAAAAAGGGAGTTGCCCATTACATGATTGAGGGAAAGAGCCATCTTTCGGGTCTTCTCACAGACCAGGCCAGCATGATGAAGTGTCTGATAGACTGTTATCAGATAACATCGGACAGAAAGTTTCTGGGCAAAGCAGAAAGCCTTGCAGAGTTCATGTTGGACAAGCTTTGGAGCGATACTGGAGGCTTCAATGACAAGCCAGAGGATGCTGGCGGCTTTGGAGCCTTGAAACTTTTGGATAAGCCTCTTATCGAAAATAGTGTAGCCGCTGACGCCTTGTTGAGGCTTCACCACTATACGGGTAAGCAAAATTACTTTGAGGCTGCCAGAAAAACGTTAGAGTTTTTTGCTTCATCATATCAGCGGTATGGTGTCATGGGAGCCGTTTACGGTTTAGCTGTTGAGTTGTATCTTTATCCGATGCAGATACATATAGTGGGTTCCCTGAAGGACGATGTGACCCGAAGGTTCCGAGAAGAGAGCTTAAGAGCCTATAATCCCCTGAAGGTCATAGAAGTCATTGACCCAGCTGCAGACGCTGAACGGTTAAAGACTTTTGGATACCCCTCTGCGGATGTGCCGACGGCGTATGTCTGCTTTGAGGGAGCATGCAATTCAGTTGAAGAACCTGAAAAACTCGGAGAAATGGTTGAGAGGAAAAAATGATGGAAACTGAGACAGAGGTTGACAAGAAAGCAAGATTGATGAAGATTATCAAGTTGCTGGAGAAGGAGTATCCGAAGGTGAAGACGGCTCTGCATTACAGCAGTCCTCTTGAGATTCTGGTGGCAACGATTCTTTCGGCTCAATGCACAGACAAAAGAGTGAACATTGTCACTAAGTCGCTCTTCAAGAAGTACAATACCCCAGAAGATTATGCGAATGCGGATTTAGCGGAACTGGAACAGGAAATCAGGTCCACGGGCTTCTACAGAAACAAAGCCAAGAACATAAAAAACGCTGGCAAGATGCTGGTTGAAAAGTTTGATTCGCAGGTTCCCCGGACCATGGAGGAGATTCTCGAGTTGCCAGGTGTTGCCCGAAAGACCGCTAACATAGTGCTGTCGAACGCCTACGGCGTTATTGTGGGAATAGCTGTGGACACGCATGTTCGCAGGCTCTCCAAGAGGCTTGGGCTAACAGAGAACACAAACCCGGACAAGATTGAAGCTGACCTCATGCAGATAGTTCCTGAGAGTCACTGGAAAAGTATCACAAACCTGCTGATATCCCATGGAAGAAACGTCTGCCAAGCAAGAAAACCCAAATGCAGCATATGCACCCTAAACAAAATTTGCCCCTCAGCCTTCAAAATCTAGAAAACTGATTTACTGGAAAAATGCTGTGTTTCCAAGGGCTAGTGTTAGTCTAGAAGTGAGTCTAGCAAGTCTTTCATTGCGTCTTTGTTGTGGATGAACTCTACTTTGATGGGCGTAACTGAAACGCACACGTCGTTTTTGATGGCATGCAGGTCTGTTCCCGGGGCTCCGTCTGGATAGTGCCGTAGGGTCCAGCTTTTGATTCTGTATCCGCCCTCTGTCTCCGTATGTATGTCCCCGTAACCATCATAGCACAAACTGGTAAGCTTCACTTTGCTGCAGTCAGCCTTTTCCGCCACATTTATGGAGACAATATCCACTCCCTTCGGCATCCCCTGCTCCAGCACATGTTTTGCGGCTTTGTAGCCAACAGCTGCTGCAGGCTCCAAATCCTCCACCGAAACCCTTGTCTTCTCAGGCATCCTGTCAGTGATTTCGGACAAGCAATAGGAAACAGCGATAGCTGGCACTTTGTGGATGGCGGCTTCAAAGGCGGCTCCTAACGTTCCTGAAGTCAGCAGGTCATCTATTCCAAGGTTTGGACCGATATTTATTCCAGACACAACCAAGTCTGGCATCCGCTTCAAGATTTTGTTCACCGCTATCAGAAAAGAGTCCGCGGGAGTACCAGATGTGGCGTACGCCCTTGTTCCGTCGCCGAAACATGCCTCCTGTATGTCTACTTGACCTATACTAAGAGATTTCCCGACCCCACTCCGCTCATCCCCAGGAGTGACCACGGTCACGTCTCCCAGCCTCTCCATCCGCTTCACAAGCGCAGCTAAACCCACAGAACTGATGCCATCGTCGTTGATTACCAAGATTGTCGGCAAGACGATACCTCACAGAATGCTTTAGATAGCAACTCCGTTATTTTAAGAGTATTCTTGCATTCAGGAACCTAAAGAAATTGTAGCGTGGTTCCAGTGGCTGTGTCAGAGCATTCTGTTATGTATCTGTGAGTGTACATATATCACGTTTCGTAACGTATTAACAAATGAAATAGCGTATATTAAGTTACACGATACAATATGTGTTGGAGTAGAACAATGCCACAATTGAACAGAAAGACAAATGGAGGGAAAAGGATGGGAGTATTCACAACAAATTGGTATCTATACAAAACGTATTTACATCCAAATTATAAAAAAGCAGAGTCACAAAACTCTGGAACAGTAACAAGAATTTTTGGAACAAAAAGAAGCGGAGAGGCAGAGAACCTAGATGCTGAAAAGAAACCACAGAACTTTGAAGAAGTTTTGTTGGAGGCAATAGATGAAGGGCTTTCTGTGCTTGGGGAATCGTCAAAGCAGGCATTCTATTTCCATTTAGAAAAGACCTTTAAGATGAACAGGCGGGACATCCCCTACAGAATTGAAGAGTTCACTGATGCGGTTGAGAAGATTTTTGGAAAAGGAGCCAGAATACTTGAGATACAGATAATGAAGTCTCTCTTCAAGAAAGTTGGCTACAAATTCAAGCATTATTCGAAACGAAATGACCTGACATTCACAGAATACGTGACCGCAGTCAAAGTAGGAACTGACAACGCTGGAAAAAAGCAGCCAAAACTGGACCGCAAGCAGACTGGAACTGAAAATAGTGCTCGTCTGGATCCGCTAGGGCGAAACAAAAGTGTATACAACTGGGTTTTCAGGGGTTTCTCAGGATTCCACCTGAATTAGCCTCCATTTTCACAGTTTAGGCTTTACCTGACCCCAAAAACGTCTTTAAACAGAGCTGGGCAGCTTTTGAAGGGCTAAAAATACATATTCTATTTACAATAACTTTATATTGCATGATGATGCTTTTGTCGCTCTTGATGGATGGTGAGGGGACGCAGAGAAAATACCCCTATTCTCCATTCGCCAAGAGACCTACCCTCTCCTTGAGCGATCGTCGGCGCATACGCGCGCATGCGCCAAGTCCCCCATCCTCCTTTTAATTTCTCATCATCGTAGCCATCAAAGAAGATTCTTTATGATAGTCTTTGAATGTTAGATGTAGGTGCTTCTTCGGATTTTAAAGTCCTTGAACTCTCCGCTGTACTCTTGCCATTGAACAGTTATGTCTGTGACTCTGGCTCCTAAGGGTCCTCTTCTGCAAAATTCAACAAGTTTTTCCACATCCTCTTTTTGTCCCTCAAAGACGGCTTCTACTTTGCCGTCGAAGGTATTTTGAACCCAGCCAGCAACGTTTCTTTTTGTTGCCTCATGGCGGGTCTCCACCCTAAAGAATACGCCTTGAACTCTGCCACTTACGAGAACGTGAGCTCGGACATTCACATTGGTCATCGACCAGTAGCGTCTACATATAGTTGACTAGCGAAAAGACGAAAATAAGCTTTTTAACAGGTCACGTTTTCTGTTAAGACGTTGGTTTGAATTTGATGGATTGCCCTGACAGGTCTAGCTCGTAGAGCTGATTTACATCAAAGTTGATGCCAAGCTCTTCGTATTCGTTTTCTGTGAGAAACAGGACCATTTTTGGGAGAGCAAACTGGGTTTTTTGAGCAGCAATCATGGGAAGCTGCTGCTGGAGGCTCTTCATGACTTCTTGAACCATTCTTGCCTCTTCTGTTGCAGGTCTAACAGCAAAGCGGGGAATCACCCGGTCCTCAATCAGTTCGATACGTTTGCCTAGGTTGCCTTCAGGGTCCCGTATAGACTCAATTTTCTGCACTCTAACGCGTGTCACAGTAATCACTCCAGCTAACCATACAGCCAGAAGGCTTTATACATTTCTTAAATTGAGGCGCTCACTCCATCTCTATGGTTGCGGGGGGCTTCGGCGTTACATCGTAGTAGACGCTGGAAACGTTGGAGCAGTTTGCCAGAATCAGCTCCGCCGTTTCAGAGAGTGTTTTCCAGGGAATGTCGGATACTTCTGCGGTTAGGAAGTCGTTGGTTTGGATTGCCCGTAAAGAAATCACGTATGCTTGCTTTTCAGCTCTCTCCTTGATGGCATAAAGGATTCTTGTGAAGGTGGGGTGTTCTGTTATGATTCGGGTTTGAAGGGTTACCAAGTCTTTGATTGGAGCTTGATGAACTGTGCCTTCTGGTGTTCGAGCGGTGATTGCGGCAATCTCTCCGTAGCGTCGTTCGCCTTCTGTAATTCCAGTGGCTTTTGCCTCGAAGACCTTCACAGAGAGATTACTTTTCGGGACAGTGAGGAATCTGGTTGCCGCTTCCTGAATATGTATCACAAAATGGTCTGCCTGCATCTCCGTGTTGTCGATGATGGCTGCGAAGTATTGGCTGGGACTGTGTTTAGCGAATTTTTCTTCAGTTATGGCTGTGGCTTTCTTAAGCGCTTTCAGCTTGTCTGCTCTGATTTCTCCCACAGCTCGGACAGAAAGTGCTGGACCAGGAAAAGGCTGCCTTTCAGAAAGTTCTGCTGGGACGCCTAAGTATCTGGCTACCTGTCTCACTTCCCCTTTGTATAATGAGACAACAGGCTCGATAACCTGAAATCCGTAAAGTTTCTTGGTGCTTATTCCAATCTGCTCCAGAACGTTATGCTGAGTCTTGACGCCGCCCTTTGTTTCCACAATGTCGGCTTGGATAGTTCCCTGAACCAGAAACCTGCACCCCTCCTTTTCAGCGGTTTCGCTCAAGACCCTGTAGAAAGTCTCTCTGAATTTCTTCCGTTTCTCCTCAGCATCACGTAATCCTTTCATTTCCTGTAAGAAACGTTCCTGAACCTCTACCACTTTCATGGGCAAATTCAGAGGAGGCTGAGACAAGGTATCTGCAACCTTCTCAGGTTCTCCTTCTCGCATGAAGGCGGTGTCAAGGGTAACGCAGAGAAGGTTTTCTTTCAGGGCACGGTGAGTAAGCACGGCACATGTTGTGCTGTCTACTCCTCCTGAAACCGCTATGAGTGCTCTTGCGTTTCCGACAGCTTTCTTGATTGCTTCTGTTTGTTGTTTCACAAACTCTTTTGGGTCAAAGTCAGTCAAGTTTCTGCACCTCCTGCGTATATTAGCTGTTGCGCCATTTTCTCTGTTATGTACATGCCTTGTTGAGGCATTCTTTCTTTTCCGATGATTTGCGCCAACGTTTTTGTGTCAATAGATTTTGGGAATTCTTTCAGGTTTCTGAACCTGACGAAGGTGGCTTTTTTTCTTCCTTGCAGAAAATCGTTGTATTCGTCATACGAGTTCAGCAGCGATTCGTGACCCAGAGCCTTCCACAGGTCCTTAGCGTTGCCCGTGACACGTTCAACGAAATCGGCGTACCCCCGAATGTCCTTGTGAGGGTGTGTCACGTAAAAGAATAGATGTTTCGTGTTTTTGGGTCCCACTGCTCCTCTGCGCACAAAGGCGTGTGCAGACTTGCCTGCCCTGTTTTGGCTGCAGAGTCGTTTCCAAAACTTTTCTAGATTCAAGACGACGTAAGCATAATTTTTCATTTTTCTTCACTTCTCGTCTGAATTTGCTGAATATCCTTTATGTTCTCTGGACTTATAAGCAAAACAGGCCGAGAATGAACAAGTAGTCAATCGATGTTTTTGTTAGTTCAGAATGAACCAAGACTATCCGTAAGCAACTGCAAACATTTGGGGCTATAGAAAAATATAATACGTAGAATTGTCGGATGGCTTTGCTATGAAGTGCCCAAGATGCGAGACTGAGATGGTTGTGCGGAAACTAAGGGGAAAAAAGCAGACATTCTTTTCGTGCCCCAACTGCCACTATAACCGCACATCAAGAACGTAACCTGTCGCTTACTCTGATTGACGCTCATCTGCTGTACTTTGTCCAGGTAGATACTCTTTTCGTATAATGGCAGGAATCGGGGGCAGTATGCGATTCTTCTTGAATTCGGTCAGGATTAGTTCTCTGATGTTTGATTTGATGAATTCCTCGTTGGATGGGTCGTTTATCCAAAACAGGGTCTCAAGCTGGTTTGTCCACTCTTGGCTCCGCAGGATAAACCGTATTTCGCGTTTTCTTTTCAAGTTGAAGATTACAGCTTTGTGGTCTTTCAGGATGTCTTCTATTATGGATTTGGCTTTTTCAGCGTCAGCCATATAGTCTATGGCGAAGGTTATTGATGCCACTGCCTCTTTGTTTCCGCTTGTAAGATTGATTACTTTTTCGCGCATAAGCACAGAGTTGGGAATTATTATCTCATTTCGGTCGTAGGTCTTCAGTTTGGTTGTTCTGAGAGCTATATCCGTGACTGTTCCAGTCAGGTCCCCAACTCGGATTACGTCGCCGATGGCATACGTTTTACCCCACATTATCAACAAACCGGAAACCCAGTTCTCTATTATGTCCTTCAAGCCAAACCCGATCACTAAGGCGCCTACCCCAAGACCTGCAACCATCGCAGTTATGTCGACATCCAAAATGGATAGAATTATGAAACCAGCTGAGGTGTAGATTATTATCTGAAAGAAGCGCCTCATGTGAACAAGTTTTCCTTTCTCTAGGTCGCCTCTCTTCTCAATTCTGCCGATTAATGTATTGAATATTTCAACTATTAAAAAGGCGCCAACTACCGTAGAGATCATCCCAAGAATCAGAATTGGGTTTTCGATTAGTTCGTGGATACTGACAACCATGAACGGTTCCTCGGCACATTCCTAGATGTTGGCGTCTCTTTTAGGTTTTCTGAGTGTCAACGATTCACCTTTTTTTGAAGTCAATGTAACGGAGCCTCAACAGGTCTCATCTAGAAAATGAA
>CAZJLG010000020.1:8308-12768 GCA_964546665.1 uncultured Candidatus Bathyarchaeia archaeon | reverse complement strand
CCAAATCCACTCTAGACAAATATCCGTCAACTAACGGTTTTTCAGAAACTGTGCTCCAATACATGTACCTGCCCACCAAAGTATAATGTGCAGGCAAAGTAAGAACCGAAAAGTCTTCATCCATCTCCTTTAATTGATAATAAATCTGCGGAACATACGAGTCATATCGGCTGGGATAAGGACTCATATTATACTCCATTATGACCAAAGAAGACAGAACCGCAATCAGAACAATCGGCAAGACTTTGTGCCTGCGTATCATGTTAACGTTTTCTATTACGTATTTCACGCTGAATGCCGCAAGCAACCCTAACCCCAGATATGTTATAACAGCAAATCTGGAAGGAGCCTGAAATATTGTCCCGCCTGGAAGGTAACGAATCAGAAATCCTGGAAGAGGAACACCCACAGTAGACCCCGTTATCTTCAGCATGGGTCCTAACGATAAGATGACGAATGTTCCAGTCAAAAGCAGCCATGAAACGTGTTTAAGCATCTTATTTCTGTATTTAATGAAGGAGAATACAAGAAGCCCAACAACAGTATAGCCCACATAGACCCTATTCTCGGCGCCTCCAAAATCTAGGCCAAAATCGTATCCTATGCTTTGGATTTCTTTGCCAAAAAAATAGTTGTCCGCTCCTGGTACCAGAAAGTTGATTATGTCTGCTGAGTTGTCTATCTGGTCGTTAAGCGACATCTCTGCATAAATGTTCTCTCCGCTTAATGACGTGTAAAGCATCGGTATTGTTACCATCCCGGACACTATCAAAAAAATGGCTGGAATCAAGACCAAACCGTAAATAAATTTTCGGTTGAAATCAATTTTCCTTTTTAGAAGAATGTCATACACCAGGAAAAAAATGGTGAACACAAACAGGATAAACGTGTAATAGAAACTGCCCAAAAAGGTGGATAGCAGCAAAAATAGTGCTGCAAAAACGGCGTACCTCAAGTTGGTTGTGTCTCTGAATTTAAACAGGAACAGTATGTAAAAGGGTATGCCGCCTAGTGAAATCAGATTCAGGTGACCAAGAGTGTGTCCAAGATGAAAAGGACTGAAAGTAAAAACTATGCCCGCCAGATATGAGGCGTAGATGTTTTTTGTGAAATATTTTGCGAGCAAATATGCTCCGAATCCGCCTAAGGCATATCCCAGTATTACTATGAAATTGTAGCTGAAAAACAAACCGAGGCTGTCTTGAAAAGGTGTTGTGATTATTCCTGCCAGTGGAATTAGGGAATGAAAAAGAAGAGAGTGTCCATCCGGATAGAAGATGTAGTTGGTAAAGTATGGGTTTGTTCCAAGTTCAGTTGTAGAATATTTTACCCACCACAAATCCCACAGAAACTGATACCCGTCTCCTCCATCGCCTGGAATCTGGTTCAAAAAATCGAATGAAGGCGCATAAAGTAACAAAATTGTAAGCATCACGAACGTCCACAAAATGCACGTATTCACTAAGATGTTGTCTTTGTACCGCGCAAGCAAATTTTTGATGGACATCATTGTTTTTCCGCGCCCATAAATCAAGTTTTAATTATTCTTATCCTAAAAGATACGACATAGGTTTCTCCTATCATGCTGTTTCCATAGAAGTCTGTGGTTATTTTGGGACCAAACAAAGTTTGTCCATTTCTTTGTGTAGAGGAAATGAACATTACGTTGCTGCATGACGATTCAAGGTCAATCGTTTGGGTCCATCCTTCGCCTGAAACAAACATGTCCGTGGAACATTCTGAGTAGACTAATTCTTGGGAATCGCTTTTGTAAACGTTGATGTCATCTACCAGTAATGTGCAGTATCCGTTGTTGCGGTTTTTTACTTGAAATTCAAAACCTTGGTTGATTTTTGTTGGAACAGTGAAGGTAAGATTGAATGTGTTGTAGATGTTCTCGTCCTTTACTTGTGCCAAATCTATCAGCGTATCTGCGAGACAGTATGTGGTCACTGCGCTTAATTCAGCAACGTAGATTGGTAGCAGTGTATCAACAATTTTCAGTCTAAAGCTTGCACATAGTTTTCTGTTCGCCAAACTTTCGCCATACCTGTCATAGCGGAGATAGGGACCGTAGAGCCAAGATTCAGCTCTTACCTGCGAGTCGATTTGGACAACTCTGACGCCGGAAGCTTCTTGGTCGTCGGTTACGAGCCAAGATGGACCTATTTGAGGCTTATCGGCAGCTGATTCCCAGAAGATTAGTTCATGATTCTCTAAGTCATACAGTTTGATTTCGTCTATCACCAGATTCACTTCTCTGTCTCCTAACCATTTGATGCGGAACTCTATTCCCTCCTCAGGGGTTGATGAAAAAAAGGTCAAATTAAATTCCTGATACACATTCAAATCATGGAAATCTTCGAAACTGATTTTTTTAGAGGCAAGAATTTGTATGCCCTCTTTTGTAGCCACATCAATGTACACTAGTTCTCTGGAATTTTCTTTTGTAAAAAATGTGTATGAAAAGAAAAATAACGACAAAATGGTCAGAACCAGCAAAAATAAAACAGGCTGAGACAACTTTGTCATATTCTTTTGTTATGAGAAAAATGCTTATAATATTTGCACCCTATGCCTGCGACCTTGAATTTTGCTTGGTTATGGTGTTTGGTGTATTCTTCCGAAGTTGTTTGCTACTAGAGAAGAAAAGCTTGAGGATGGTGTTATTATGTATATGTCGAAATCTGTGTTGTCCAGGCAGTTGTTATTCTGTATTATTGCGTAGCTGTTTCCGCCCCCCAGAAATATGCCCATGTTGCCGTTCTGGGTTAAGATTGATGACGTAACTGTTATGCCTTTTGTGTTTGAAACTTCTAAGCCATGTCCGGTGTTGCCGTTAGAGATAGCGGTTGAGATTGTGGTGCTGTTGGAGTTGTTTAGTTTGATTCCGTTCATGTGGTTGGTGTAGAAAGAGCATCCGGAAAGTGATATCTGGCTTGCGCCGTCGCTCTGTAATCCGTTTCCAAAGTTTGAGCCTGCCCAGGCAGCAGTGAAGTAGTATCCGAATCCGCTGTTCAGGTAGTATCCGTGGTCGCCGTTTCCGTCTGCGATGGTGCCTAAAAGATTTACCCAGTGGCAGTTGAGGAAAAAGAATCCGTATCCGCCTTCTCCGTAGGAGGTTATGGTTGGGTTAGCGATTGCGTCATTTAATGTGATGGAGTCGCAGCTGTCAAAGGAGTAGCCTACGCCCGAGGGTTGATTATGTAGTACAATGGTGTCAGTCAAGAAAATGTCAAGCGAATATCCAACGAATTTGAATCCCGTTGAAAAACTGGTTTTGTTGCTCCAGACTTTACAGCTGTAAATGTGCACTTTTTCTGTGTACTCGATGTCATAACCAACCTTAAATTCCATTACTATAAGGTCGCTGAGTTTGATGTCATTCATGTATTTCATGAATATTGCTGGTTGTGTGCTTGAGGCTGTTGAGTTTATGGCAAGGTCTGACATGCTAAAGCGTGCATTGTGTAGCGCCGAGCCTGTTCCTGTGATGTTGAAGGCACAGATGTCCGAAGGCACCTGTATTATCGATGTTTCTAGTCCAGAACCAGAAATAGAGACGTCATTTTTGCCGAAAACGTTGACTGTCGAGTTCAAGTAGTATTCGCCTGGAAGAAAATGGAAGGTTTTTCCTTGAGTAATCACAGCATTCAAAATGGCTGCCAGGTCTGTTCCTGAATATTCGATAGTTTTTGTTGTCGCATTTTCGGCGTAGTAAATTCCGTTCCCATCAGTGAATACAAGGTAACTGAAAGGGGTCAACCGAATCTGCTGATACTCCTCCATAAATTCGGTGTAATTCGCCTGCAGACTGTAATAGTCCGCCTGAAGCATATCGTGCTGAGACTGCAGAGCAGAATAATTAGCTTCAAGCATGTCCTGTTGGGCCTGCAGACTGGAATAATCTGCCTGAAGCACATCATATTGGGATTCCAAAACAGAATAATTCAACTTAAGCATCTCCTGCTGAGCTTGCAGCGTCGAATAATCTGTCTGAAGCATATCCTGCTGGGCTTGTAGAAGAGAATAATCATCTTGAAGCATCGACTGCTGAGACTGCAGAGCAGACTGATTAGCCTCAAGCATGTCTTGCTGGGCTTCCATAGATGAAACTTGAGACTGGAGATTGGCAAGTTGGAGTTGAAGGTCGCTGCTGTTCTTTTGCTGTTCGCTGAGGGTTGCTTGAAGGTCAAGGTACTGGGAGTTGAGGTCGTCGTACTTTGACTGGAGATTGTTTTGGTCAGTTTGCAGTTTCATTATGGATGAATAACATAAGCAACTGACAATCACGGTGACAGCCAACAAGGCTATGCACGCAAGCGCGAACATTCTTTTGCTAACAGACTTTTTGCCTTTTTCAGAGAAAACCATAATCTAACAACCCCCAAACCCCATTGTGGTATTCTAGCGTCATTAGCTTAAAAAACTGATTATCTATCCGCGCACCCACAGCACAG
>CAZJLG010000020.1:0-8208 GCA_964546665.1 uncultured Candidatus Bathyarchaeia archaeon | reverse complement strand
TTCTAGCGTCATTAGCTTAAAAAACTGATTATCTATCCGCGCACCCACAGCACAGTGCACACGAGCACGCAATCAAAGATTTCTTAGTATAGTAGCATCATCAATAGGTACGATATTCATCCAAGATTATGTCATCTAACTTTATGCTGATCACAAATTTAATTCCTGCACCCAACTCCCAGAATACGTTTGTGGTGACTGTTCGTTCTTCACCAGCACTAAGGGTTCCAAGCTCAACAGGGGAAGTAGGAATACCTGATGGATAATCAGCAGGGTGAACTATTGTTAAGGTCAATCCTTCTAGATCGTTTGTTCCCAAGTTTTGAATAGTTATATTAGCATCAGACTCCACCCAAGTTCCAACCATGGGAGAAAAACCAGGAATTGTGAAATCAGTAACTCTTACCACTATACTCGAGTTCTTGATTGTGGTAAGTTGAGCTAGCTGATTAACTTGGTTTTGCTGTTCGAGGGTTTGATTTTCAAGTTCAAGAATTTGATTCTGGAGTTCAATATTATCAGTTTCTTGCTCATCCAACTGATTTTGAATTTCACTGTTGTGATTTCGTAATTCACGGTTAACTTTCTGCAGTTCATTGTTCTGATAGAACAAAAAACCACTAACAACCCCTAGTATAACGATGGTAATGGCTAATGTACCAACTAACCTATTCATGATATCTGTCTCCAAACCTTCTTCTTAAACAAAATAATAGTAAGACTACCCGCTAAGGTGAATCCTAAAATTGTCCATGAGGAAAACTCTGGAATAGAATTCAGGTTTTGTTCAACTATTATTGTGTAGCTTTCTGCGGCTCCTGCAGTAATTCCCATAAAAAACATGCCACTCATATCATGAATATATGAAATTCCGTTTGTATCGTTACCTCCTTTGCTTAAAATAGAATCAACAACAAATAATGCTCTTTCGGGGTAGACAACTACATTAAAATAAGCAAAACCCGCGGAGTCTGGCTCTGGGACATATTCCCATCTGATTCTCCACTCTCTATACTCGCACGTGAAATAATCAGTATAATACTGTTGATATCCTGACCCAGTAAATCTTACAACTTCACCCCAATTGCCCGCAGTTGTTTCATAGGTTGGCTCAGAACAAAGACATGACTCTATACCCAAAATGAGCAAAGAAACCAATACTAATATAGCAACTGCCTTTCTTTTTCCCACTTAAGGCACCAAAAATGCATATCGAATATGAAGAGAAAAGCGTTTTTGTCAAGAAACCTTGACCTGAGTTTAGTCAAGGAAAATTGACTAAACACTGATTTTGTGTTCTGGTGTCAGTCAGCATAGTAGTGGTGGTTGTTTTCAGCCAGTACAGTCGTCGTAGAAGATGTTTGGGTTTGGGGTCAACTTTTAGCCCGTTTATTTGATGCTAACGCTGCTTTGAGATGAATGAAACGCCAATAAGGATAAACTAGTGCTGCGTGTGGGCACCTCTTTTTTATCGATATATCAAGTCCTCTGATTGGACTATACAGAAATCTTGCCAAAACCGGTGAGATTGCAGGGTTGTTGGGATCGTCTAATTTGCTCAGCTCCCAGAAATGGTTAGTGATGTTCCAAACGTCGCCTCTAATATGGTCCGAAACTACTGTTTTATCCGAAATCCATTTGTAGCCTGCTTTCTGGACTCTTTCTTGCAGCTCCCAATCACAACTTATGAGAAATCTGGGATCAAAACCTCCCAGCTTTTTTATCACCTCTGTTCGATACATGTTGTTGTCTATACTTCTGTATGGTATGTTCCTTTCTAAACAGACTTCCTCAATTTTTTTAAACACGTGATTTGTTGTTAGCCGCACTCCTTGAGCAACTGCAACGCTTGGGTCAGATTCAAGATGCCTCAGAACTGCATGAAACCAATTTGGATTAAGAATTATATCATGTTCAAAGGAGGCAAAAATTTCTGTTTCTACGTTATCTAATGCTTGGTTGGCCTGATATGGGATTCCCACCTTTTCGGCGTCTAGGACTCTCCATCCAAACTTTTTACCTATGTTCTGTGTTCCATCTACGCTGAATCCATCAACCATAATTCTCTGGTTCACATATTCCTTAGGGATAGCATTCTCAATACTCCTCAATGTGAACGGCAACGTTTTTGCAGAATTAAGAGTCCACATAACCAAATCAATTTTTTTTATACAACTGGCATTCTCTGCATTATCTTCAGACCTATTCTTCAGCAAAAACAGAAGTATCCCCCCGAGAATTATCGCTTCGATTTGGTTATTAAACTTTTAGTTGGTTTGGGGCTAAATTTATGGTCTTTCTAACAGCTTTCAAAAATCCAATTCAGGGAAGCAACAGTTTATTGTGGCGTTACTTATTCACATTTTTGTGGCTGCTGTTCATTCATTCTTTCCGCATATTAGGAGCCTAATAGCAGTACATTGTTGAAAAAATGCTTTTTTCTGAAATTCATCTGCACAGTACACTTCATGTGACAGCAGTTCACACTAGCATTAGAACTGTTTAGATTCGGGTCATCTCTTCGATGGGAACAAAGCAGTGGGGCGCAGCGGTGACAACCTGTGCTCCTTCTTCTACCATGGCTGCTCCGGGGACGATGCCGCCGACCACGCATATGCCGAACCTGTCCAGGCTGACAGGAATTCCAAGCACAGGCTCGTTGGGTTCTCCCAAAACCAGTATTCCTCCCCACCCCTTCTTCTGCTGGTTTCCAATTATCTTCACGGTTCTGTCTCTGGCTTCAGCAGGTATCTCCCTCATAGTCGCCAACAGCATTCCTGAACCCGTCTTTAGTATCCGCATGATAGACGTCATCTTCCTGTACACAAAAACTTCCAAGGGCGGTATAGTTGTCCCTTCATAGGACATAATTTCAACAAACCTGATGGGCTTACGGTTGACCACCTGAACCAGACCGCCATAACCGAAAACCAGAGGAATCCCAGCGTGAATCAGGATGCTGTCCAAGGTCAAGTTGCAGACTGTGAAGAGAGCAATTTTTCCCTCAGGAACAGATATGTCACAGTATTCCGTGTTTTCGTCAAGCACCTTAATGTACGGCGCCGACAAAAGATTCATGCCCTGCAGAGCCTTCATAGTCTTCACTGTTTTGTCCTTAAGGCTCTTATCAAGCAGCGACACATTTGCCACGACTGTTCCCGAGTCTAAGGCAGGATCGTAGGTCGCCGAATACGCCAAAGACATGAAACGGGTCGTAACAAAACCAAGCCTCTGAGAAGCCAAGGCTCTGCCCAGCTCCTCCAGCCCCTCAGAAGTTATTGTCCTCCCTTTTCGGCTGTGCCCATAAAGGAAGCCCTTTGCCTCCAACAACTGAAGATGGTATCTCACTGTTCGTTCGCTGAGAAGAAACCCTCTTTTCCTTAACTCCCGCTTCAGCAAGGTAGAACCAACCGGAGTATCAAACTCGCTCAAAATCCTCAAAATCTCTATCTCTTTTCTGGCGCTTTCGTTGCCCTGCGACATAAGCCCATTTCCCCAACTATACAAACATTCAGTCAATATACCTTTTTACTTATCAGCTTTTCAGTTCTCATCCCGTCTGATGGCATGAGCAAGGTTCTCGATTACCTGAGGAAACCCGCGGATGTTCTGTAGAGCAGCGCCTATCCTGAAACTGCTCCTCGAAGTTCTCAGCAGCTCCGTAAACAACTGTCTTGGATTCAAGTAGAAAGCCCGGAAATAATCGAAAATAAGCGACCTTACCTCATCATAGGAAACAGGAGTTGCCACATCTCTGGGAATACAGATTTCATCCTCCCACTGCCTATTTTCGTCTAGGAACCCCTTCTCCACCAAATCATTCCATATGTCCGTTCCAGTATGAGCGCCCAGAATGTTGACGTCAGGCACATCAATATCCAACCTGTTAGCAAACCGCAACGTATTCACAACCTCACGCCGAGTCTCATCAGGGGCTCCCACAATAAAGGAACCCACAATTACGTCAACACCCGCTTTTCTGGCCTTGCAGACCGCCTTCTCAGACTGCCCCGGAGTGATGCCCTTCCTGTAATAGTCCAGAATCCTCTGATTCGCACTTTCTATCCCAAAAAAGAGACACCTGCACCCCGCATTAACCATATCCCTGAACATGTCATAGCTGATGTGATCCACCCGCGAATCACAGAACCACTCAATATCCATCCCCGCCTTCCTGATGCTCTGACAAAGCCTTGACACCCTCCTGGCATCAAGAGTAAAATTGTCGTCAGCAAAAAGAAACTGCTCATACCCCTCACTCTGCAGATACTCCAACTCCGCCATAACATTCTCAACTGATCTGGGTCTCCACACGTTCCTAGTGAACTTTCTGATTCCGCAGAAACTGCAACTAAAGGGACACCCACGGGACGAAAGCAGAGTCGTGAACTTTCTGCTGTTGATTTTAACCCCAAAAATCGTTGACCTATACTGAACCCCCGCAAGACCACGATCAGGAAAAGGAAGAGCATCCACATCCACGTTTAACGGCCTGTCAGGATTAGAAACTACTCTGCCCTTCTTCCTGAAAGTCACCCCCCCAACTCTATCCAAGCCCCTCCCCTTTTCTATGCACCGAGCAACCTCCACACACGCCTGCTCACCTTCTCCCCTAACCACCACATCCACAAAAGGATACTTCCACAGAATCCTCTCAGCATTAAAGGTTGAATGATGACTGCCAAAAACCACCACAATGTTAGGATTCTCCGCCTTAACCCGTTCAGCAACCCTCGGCGCCTCCTTTGCCGAACTAAGCAAAACCGAAAACCCCAACAAGTCCGGCTCTTCCTTCTTCACCCACTTCACCGCATCATCCAAAGAGAAACGTTTCGCAGGCTGATCAAGCAAAGAAACCCCGATTCCCGCCTCCCGCAAAACCCCTGCACAATATAAAATTCCTAGTGGAGGCCAGGCTGTTGGAACCATGTACATGGATTCCGAGGGAGGGCTTGGGTTTATGAACGAGAATTTCATCTCTTATCGTGTTTGTTTCTTTTAGAAATCGGCAAGATAAGTTTTGTCGAGGGCTTCGGTGGACGATTGTGTTGTTAGAAGTCGGAGAGATGGAATATGACATACGTCATATTTAAATATTGCTTCAGCATATTATATCAGTAAACATAAACTGGATGAAACATCGTGACAAAGCAAATAGTTGCCGTCAGATGCCCAGAATGTGGGAGTACAAACTTGGTCCTAGACGCAGAGATGGGAGAATACGTCTGCGGTCGCTGCGGTCTAGTCATCGAAGATAACATCCCAAGCCAAGAAGCCGAATGGAGAGCCTTCACTCCACAAGAGAGAGCCTCCAGAGCAAGAGCAGGCACCCCAACAGACTACTCACACTACGACAAAGGCCTATCCACCGTCATCCGAGTAGAAAAAGATGCTTTCGGTCGTCCCCTGTCCCCAAAAGTCAGACAGCAGATGTGGCGACTCAGAAGATGGCAAACACGCTCAAAAGTCCACGCATCCCAAAGCCGAAACCTGATGCTTGCAATGAGTGAACTTCAACGCCTCTCCGAAATACTTCATATGCCCTCTTCAGTGCATGACATGGCAGCAATAGTCTACCGGAAAGCCCTAAATGAAGGCTTAGTTCGAGGACGCAGCATCGGAGGAATGGTGGCTGGAGCCCTATACGCCGCTGTCAGATTCACCAAGATTCCTAGAACTCTGAAGGAGATATCGGAAGCCAGCCAGCGGTCCCAGAAAGAGATTGCACGATCCTACAGCGTTATAGTTAGAAACTTGGAAATGAGGATGCCAATAGACGACCCTACAGAATATGTTACAAAAGTAGCTGATAACGCCAAGGTCTCCAGCGACGTCGAAGGCTTAGCAATAAACCTGCTAAAAGAAGCAAAGAATCAGCACGCTACCACTGGAAAAGACCCGTCAGGACTGGCAGCTGCAATACTTTACCTTTCAGCAAGAATGTTGAAAGAGAAGGTGACGCAGGCTCAGCTTGCTAAAGCGGCGAACGTGACAGAGGTTACTGTTAGAAACAGAAAAAGGGATCTGATGAAGAGTCTCGACCTGACAAAGGTGTAGTTCAAGTTTCTTGGGCACCTGACTGCTTTTTGATGCGCCAAACGGCGACGAAGGACTGCGTTAGCGTAGCTTATGCGCGTTAGCGGTTAATGGTGCCGAAGAGAGCCTGTGTATTCTTTTTGTTGCAAGCTAAGATGTTGTTTTGAGAGATTGAACAAAAAGGCTTTAAGGGTTATTGTTGAGTCTATCATGTAAATAGGAGCGACAGGAAAGCAGTGTTGAAGTTACTGAGGAGTACCGATCCAGAAATGGGTCAAGCACTCTATGCACTCGGCTGTATGCTCCATGCACATGCGGTTAGCATGATAACTGGAACTAGGAGGCTATGCTGGATGGACGGAAGTGACTGCGATGACGAGGACCAACATAGCCGAGACTCTGTCCAGAAAGAAACTGAAAGCTAGCCTAGGTCAGTCCCTGTTCTCTTTATCGTTTGATATGATTGGGCTGTTAACGGGAACTCTGCTTGTTCTGTACCTTTCAATCGGCGAGGCTCCGTGGGTAATAGCGCTTTTTCCGGGAATTCTGAGCGTCAGAGGTGCAGTAGGAGGACTCTTTAGCGGACACTTGGGAACTGGTTTGCATCTGGGAACCATCAAACCTGTTTTTACTAAGAACACGAAGGAGTTTGGGGCTCTTCTGCGTGTTATTATCGCGTTGGCTTTAGTCAGTGGCGTCAGTGTGGGAGCTGGGGCTTGGGTCTTTGGGGTGTTTCTTTGGAATGCGACCTTGATGGATTTTATTCCGTTAATGGCTGTGATTATTGCGACAATGGCTTTGTCTGTGATTTTTGTTTCACCCTTAACGATGTTGTTTTCCGTTTTTTCTTTCAGGCGAGGACTAGACCCCGATGTTATTGTGTATCCGATAGCTTCTCCAGTGTCTGACATAATAAACACGTGCTGCTATGTCCTGAGTTTAAGTCTCTTCTTCCTGTTCGGGTCAGTTGGACGCTACCTGATTTTGCTTGTTGACACCATTTTCGTGTCTTGGGTAGTCTATATTCTAATCAGAAACATTGGTGATGCAAACTTTGTTGGCACAATCAAAGAGTTTCTTTTGACCCTCGTTTTTGTGACTTTTATCGTCAACGTTACTGGCTCTCTGCTTGACAGAATCAGCGGAACAAGTATACGTGCCGTCTATCCTGCCATAATCGCAACCATTGGAGGAGTGGGCTCAATAATTGGCTCAACTGCCACCACAAAACTTGCGTTAGGTCTGATTAAGCCCTCCTTTTCTTCCCTAAAGGAGCACATCAACGAAATAAGTGGAGCATGGCTGGCTTCTATAGTTATGTTCCTAATTTACGTTATCTTATCCACAGTTATCAGCGGCGCAAAAACAGTGCAAGAACTGCTGATTTTCACGGCTCAACTGTTGACTACAAATTTTTTTGCCGTCACGATTATGCTTTTTGTAGCCTACGCTGTGGCTATTTACACTTTTAGACGTGGATGGAACCCAGATAACTTTGTAATTCCTATTGAAAGCTCCTTAGCAGACACAGTTACAACCGCTGCTGTGATAGTAGCGCTGGCACTTCTCGCCTGAAAAGTATTCTAATGTTTGCGTGAACTGTTTACAGAATTCTTGTGCTCTGCTGCGGAAATTCAGAAAAAAGCATTTTTTCAACAATGTACTGTTATTAGTCTCCTAATAGACCCAATTTCGGGTAACTGACCCACGCAAAAGTTCACACTTTCCTGCATCATGCAATCTCAAGCGCCAGCCGTATCGTCAATCGTTAAGGGGAGGCATTAAACTTTAGCCTTCTTTCTCCTTTAGAATCTGTTATTCTTTCAAGTAGTTCTCCAATTCTCGGAAATATAAAGGGATAAAGCCAGGTCTACAACAGTTTCAGGAGAAACTCCCATCTTTTCAGCTATTTTCACTATTTTTTCCCACATTTCGTTCTTTAGTTCAACTTCAGGCAAAAATTATACTTCCTTAAAAAATTCGCTACCTCATAATCACTTTTTCCGAGTATATAGATACTATCGAAAAAGATTGTTTAAACCACTATTTCATGTCCAAAGTGTTAAGTTTCTTCTTCGGTTGGTTCTGTTTTGCCAGTGGTTAAGGATTCGAAGTCAGCTTCTCCTTCAGCGTAGCCTGCGGCAATCAAAATGTCGCCTGCTTTAATCACTG
>CAZJLG010000019.1:0-13111 GCA_964546665.1 uncultured Candidatus Bathyarchaeia archaeon | reverse complement strand
GACTCCAGATTCAATTGTTAACGTCACGCCACTACGTACACCTACTGGACCTGTAAGAGAATAAGGACTGTTTGCTTTAGTCCATGTAGTGTCTGAACCGATTATTCCCGTAACCTCAGTAGAAGTTTGTGCAAAACTAGAATCCACAGCAAAGACTAGAAGTGAGGCACTTACAAGCACTGTTATCAAATATGCACATGAAAACGTTTTCTTCACATAGTACATTTCAGTTTGAACCATAATAACAATCGTAGTTGCTAACAAGAAAAGCATTTTTGTCAAGAAACCTTGACCAACTATGTATGTAGTTAAATTAAATACGAAAAATGGGGCGTTTGCGGGAAAATAGAAAAGGTAAGGAAAAAAGCCGCCTATGTGCGTTTTCAGTTAAAATAGGAGTCAATATGGAATCATCTAATGAGTAAAGAATATGCAACAAATAGAAAAATTAGAAGGTTTGATGGCTTTTTTGGTTTAAGGTCAAAAGTTCACTCTTTCATTCATTGATGTTTTTTATTCCTGTGCTCTTTCCAATATGCTAAGCATGTTATCGCTACGCCTTGTGCAAAGATAAAAATGCCAAAAAAAGTTTCACTGCTTTGTAGTGGGATTAATGTCATAGTCATTGAGCCTCCTATTATACTAAAAAGGCCTCCAACAAAATATGCTGCATATTCAAGGGTTAGTCTCATTTTGCGCCAACGTAGTAGTATAATATAGAGCACCACAAGAATTAGGCTCGTAAGGGCATACACAAAAAAACTTAGAAAAACAATGTCAGTAATCCATTCTGGATTCAATTTACAGTTTCCCCGCCAATCAAACAATTTCTTAAGTTACGTATTTAATTTGTTTGGGTTTGGAGCTAAAATTTAGACTTTCTTTTAACAATTATCAAAAACAGTGTGACAATCAAAATTAATGGCAGAATAGCCCATGAAGGAAACTCTGGAATTGCTTCCGTTCCAATTATCTTTACGGTTTTGGTGCTGTGATTGTAGGTAAAGGATAGGTATGTGTTTGTTACGTCTTCGCTGACTGATGGAGTGACTGATGTTCCGTCTACGAGGACAGCCCAAGTGTTTTCAGAGTAAAGCAGATTTTTTGGGATTGTCACGTTGCAGAATCCCATGGTTCCCTGTTCACCTTCGATCTTGAAGCTTATTCGAGCGTCACCGGAGTTGAAATTGAAATCTGAGACCGTGGAGTTGCTGACCACATGAACGTTGTATTGGGTAGTCTCCCAAGTGCCCGCATCAAAAAGCTGAGAATAGAACTTTGCTATGTAATCTGCTGTAGGAATATACTGTTCATTTGCCGCGGAGATGGGGGCTCCAATCCAGCCTTCGCGTCCTCCAATCGCATATAGAACATCATCTATGATTGCGACGCCTAAACCGTAGCGGGCAGTCGGCATTGAGGTGCCTATATTCCACGTGTTTGTTTCCGGATCGTATATTTGGTTAAATTTGACAGCATCAAGGTTCTGCTTTCCACCTATAACGTAGATTCTTTTTGGAGCGTAGACACCTGAAGTTGCTACTGCGGCTGCAGCGTCCACTCCCTTCGGTAAGGGGGCTCCATAACTCCATGTGTCTGTTTCAGTGTTGTATATCTGATTAAGAGTAACTCCCACTGCACCGCCTATTACATAGATTTTGTTGTCAACGACTGCAGAAGTGTGGTGCTCAACGCCCGTGGATATTGGTGTTCTTGTAGTCCATGTGTCTGTCTCCGGGTCATAGACTTCGTTTACACTGAAACGGGTATTAGGAGCATCTTGTCCTCCTCCAATCACGTAGATTTTTCCGTTAACAACGCTTGCTGATACAGCCATTCTTTTTGTGGGCATCGGAGTGAGGGTTTCCCATGTGTCTGTTGCTGGGTCGTAGACTTCGTTTACGTTGGTGGGTGCTATACCAACCTCATAATTGCCGGCGTCTCCTCCTATCACATAGATTTTGTTTTTAACAACGGCTATTCCAAACCAGATTCTTGGAGTAGGCATCGGCGTCTTTGTAGTCCACGTATTTGTAACTGGATCATATTCTTCAACACCGCATGAGCCATAACTGCCTCCTATAGCGTATATCTTCCCATCCACAACGGCAACCCCGACACTAGCTCTCGTCGAAGACATAGGCTTCAATTTTGTCCAAGATTTCTCAACTGCATTAACGGCTACAATGTTTGTTAGACTAACCAGTAAGGGACAGAGAAACATCACCAGTAGCATAGTTGCAAATCCTTTCACCTTATCACTCTCCTTTGGCTTAGTTTTCGCCTGTAAACAACCGCTACAGTCACCACTGCAACTAAAGAGACGAGTAGGGGTGTCCATGAAGGAAACTCGGGAATAACAGGAACGGGTTCTATTAGTGGATAGTTATCAATGAATAATGTTCTATTTTCATCGTCATAATCGATATAAAAATAAGGAGTATCCCCTATTTTGTCGCTTCCTGTCTCATTCTGGTAGATTCCACTGTAGAGGTCTATCCCATCATAATTGTCCCAATAGTTGCCACCAGATAAATACCCATTATCCCACCATGCTGTTGAAATCGCTTCTTTGTTACCGAACACATGATATTTGTTATTGATGAAATTGTTGTGGTAGATCCTATTGTAGTAGCAAGACTCGGTGATCCAGATGCCAACTCGACTGTTTGCTATAGAGTTGTTAACTATAGAATGGAAGCCTCCATTCTCAAGTCTGATAGCAGCTGCAATATAGAAAAAACCGGGATCATCAGTTATTGCTATGTTGTTACCAGAAAGGATGACATGAGTGCAATTCTCAATAGCAATGCCAATATAGCCATCTCTAATGACCATATTCTTGATTGTTACATTATTCACCTGATTCAACCAGATATTTGTTCCCCCACCGGGTGGAAGAGTCAAAATAGCTCCATTCCCATCTAATATTATATCACTCCTCTGAACAATGATCGACCTACTGAAGTGAGCTATCATAGTGTAGACGTTTCCATCTTGTCGAATTAATTCTGTACCCTCCACACTTCCATCAGCTCTGATGTATATTGTTTCTTGTGCCTTCACAATCTCAACATTTGGGAAAACGACTACTAAAGAACAGAGAATCAGCAGCAGTAGCACAGTAGCCCTTGTTTCCCCTATCATTGGGCACCACTAAAACCTTAGTTAAATGGCGTGAAAAGGGTTTTTGTCAAGAAACCTTGACCAAACTGGATCAACCGTTAGTCAAGAAAAATTGACCAAACTATTTTCTTCGTTTTTGTTGTGCTTCTCGTTCGCTGACCCAGTAGGCTTCCTTGGCGCCCTTCTCGTCTATTATGTGCTCCTTCTTGAAGACTGGCGCCTCGCTTTTGTAGCGTTCCACAGCCTCTCTTAGAACATCGAAAACGTTTTCTCTATGAGCCCCCGCCACCACAACATACACAAGGTCTTCGCCCACGCTGAACTCGCCCACAAAATGGTGAATCTGAACGTCAACAATTCCCTCCCGTTTCTTCAGGTCTTCGCAGATGCCGCCGAGAATCCTGTTTGCTTCCTCCTCGTAGGCTTGCAGCTCCAGCCCAGTCACGTTTTCGCCGTCAAAGGTTTCGCCCCGAACCACCCCAACAAAGGTGACAATGGCGCCTGCCCTCGGAAAGTCCTTCCGCTCTTTGATGGACTTGAGCAGCTCGGAAAGAGTGAATTCTCCTTTCTTGTGGATACCAACATAGCTCATGCAAGCACATCCAAACGTCAGCTAAGATAGACTGTGTTGTTGCATGTCTTTAAACACTATGGAAGTACAAGAAAGCGGCTTCTTTGGCAAAACTTAGCCAGCTATCATGTGGGAGTGAAGATTTCTAGACGTTTTCGTAAATGTTATATAGTATGCGTCATGCTTATTGAAACATAACGGTGAAAAAAATGAAAACAAAAACACTAGGCATAATAGCGGTAGTAATAGTAGCCGCAGGAATTTTCGCAGGATGGTACCTTTACAGCTCAGGAACATTTGAACCTGCACCAACAACAAAAACAGTAATAGACTCAAGGGGAGAAGCCGTCGAAATACCAGCAGACGTTCAGCGGATAGTAGCTCTCCGCTCAGGAATTATAGAAACTTTGATTGCGTTAGGCGCTGAAGACAAGCTGGTAGGAATTGATGAATCAACCAAAGCAGGCACAGGCTACGGAGAGTTCCCAATCCAGCTACGACCAAACCTAATAGACATGTCATGCCCAGTCACAGGCAAAGACCTCAACGTAGAAGAAATCATAGCACTTGACCCAGACGTAGTTTTAATCGGCGGATACGGCAGACTCAAATGGGTTCAACCGTTACTAGAATTCAACCTCACAGTAGTCGTTGCGCACTTCGAAGAACTCGGCAACTTCACACGAGACCTAAAAATCATAGGACAAGTAGTCAACAAAGAAGAAAAAGCCCAAGAACTCGCAACATATGTAGACAACTATCTTGCATCCATAGACGACAAAGTAGGAAACATACCCGATGGTGAAAAAGTAAGCGCATACTTCTGTTCTCACGATGCATACAGCGTATACGGATGCACAACCTTTGAACACGTAGAAATAGTAACTGCAGGAGGAACCAACGTAGGCGAAGAAATAACCACATGGCTTCCAACGATTTCGCCTGAGCAACTCATTGCATGGAATCCTGAAGTAATCTTCACACTAGAAGGAACAGACACCGACGCAATACTTACAGACGAAAAAATTCAAACAGTTTCAGCAATCGCAAACGGAAAAGTATACTCGATACCTGAAGCCGGATGGGACTTTGGCTCATTAAGATCAATCTTTGCAATCAACTGGGTAGCATCAAAACTGTACCCCGAAAAATATGAAGGCGTAAACATAACAAACGATGCAACACAATACTACCAAGCAATCTGGAACGTAAACTATGAGGGGCCATCGCTTGACTAAAAGCAGGCACCAGCAGCTCGTAGATTGGCACACAGTATGGAAAACGACAATGGAAGAATGCACAGGACTGGGGCGCGAAGCTGGAACCCTGAAGCAGTGGACAGTTAGTGAGGCTGAAACATTCCTGAAGGACTCGGATGAGAAATACGTAAAAGAAGTCTTAGACAGAATCAAAGTGACAGCAAACGACGATATTCTAGACATAGGCTGCGGACCAGGTAGACTAACAATACCGTTTGCCAAAATTGCCAAAAGCGTAACTGCAGTGGACACCTCAAAAGGCATGCTTGAGGTTCTAAACAGACGAGCAAAAGAAGAGAAACTAGGCAACATATCCTGCGTCAACAAGTTCTGGCGAGAAGTCGAGGCGGGCAAAGACATCAAAAAGAAGTATGATATTGTAGTTGCCTCAAACTCGGTAAACCTGCTTGGGGCAAAAGAAATCCGAGATGGCAACAAAAAACGGCTAGACTGGGACCTCGTTGAAACACTACAGAAAATCGATGAAATAGGAAAACACTGCTACATAACAAAACCTATTCTACGTCACAACAATTTTTCAGCAGTCTACGCAGCATTAGGCAAAATCTACAAACCTTTCCCAGACTACATAGTTGTCCACAACGTTTTGCGCCAAATATCACTAGAGCCTGAAATCGATTACTTTTTTACGCAATGCAAAAAGCACAACAATCCAGAAAAAGTCTTCACACGAATTGAATGGCTTCATGACATTAAACTTGAACAAAAGCAGATTATTAAAGAAAAAATCAGGTGCAGCATCGACAAAAACGACAAAGGGCTTCAAGTGTGGGCGTTACTTCATTGGCACCGAAAATAAAGGAAACAAGCGGCATACAATATGGCGCTGCTTTGCTTGTTTTGATTTTCATCTCCATACTTCTTTTTTTAATTTCTTTAGGGCTTGGAAGATATTCCATTCCAATAGATAAAACGGTCAGAGCCCTGTTCATGCAGCCAAACATAGAGCAGGTAGTCAAAGACGTAATCTTCAAAATAAGACTGCCAAGAATCATAGCAGCCATGCTGATAGGAGCCACTCTGTCAATATCAGGAGCGTCCTTTCAAGGAGTCTTCAAAAACCCGCTGGTTTCGTCATACATTCTAGGAGTAGCATCAGGCGCAGGCTTTGGCGCCGCCATTGCGATAATTATGGGATTAGACCTTACGATGATTCAGCTTTTTGCCTTCATCTTTGGAGTTGTTGCTGTTGCAGCCAGTTTTGGCATCAGCAAATTATACAAAAGCTCGTCAGCGCTCAGTCTTGTCCTGTCAGGAATAATTGTCAGCTCCTTTTTTTCTGCTCTAATTTCTTTAATGAAGTATCTTGCTGACCCCCGCGAGAAGCTTCCTGAAATAGTGTTTTGGTTGATGGGGTCTTTGAACATGGTGAACGTTAACGATGTTCTCAAAACGGCTCCCGTGATATTGGTCGGAATTGGTGGGCTTTTGCTGATTAGATGGCGAATTAACTTGATTTCTATGGGCGACGAAGAGGCACAGTCGCTGGGAGTGGACGTGAGAAAGATGAGGGGAATAATCATAACACTAGCTACAATAATCACGGCTGCGGCTGTGGGAATCAGCGGAATCGTTGGATGGATAGGACTCGTGATTCCGCATGTAGGCAGAATGCTGGTTGGTCCAGACTACAAAAAGCTTCTTCCAATCTCAACAATCATCGGCGCAATATACCTGCTCATTGTAGATGACTGCGCCAGGACATTAACCGCAGGCGAAATCCCGCTGGGAATACTTACCGCATTGGTTGGGACACCATTCTTTGCGTATCTTCTCTGGAAAAGCAAGGTAAGCTGGTCATAATGCTGGAAATAAAAAACGCAGAATTCTCTTACGACAAAAAAAGAAATGTCTTTGAAGACATCAACTTTTCCATACAAAAAAGCGATGTCCTATGCATTCTAGGTCCCAACGGCTCAGGAAAAACAACCCTGCTGAAGTGTTTAACAAATATTTTGGAGCCCACAAATGGGCAGGTGCTCCTCGACAACAAAGACATGCGTTCACTTAGCCGAAAAGAAATCTCCAAAAAAATTGCATATCTTCCGCAAACACATGCTGCACTATTCCCGTTTCCTGTCCTAGAAGTGGCAGTTATGGGACGAGCCCCCCACATGAAGATAACAGAGGCTCCAACCGAGGCAGACTACGACATAGCTAAGGCAAACCTTGAGAGGCTGGGCATATCCCACTTGGCAGAAAGACCGTACACAAAAATCAGTGGCGGACAAAGACAGCTCGTGCTGATTGCGATGGTGCTGACACAGGAGCCCGAAATTCTGCTTTTGGACGAGCCGACATCACACTTAGATTTTGGAAACCAAGTGCGGCTACTGGAACTGATAGAAAGGTTTGCCACAAAAGAGCTTACCGTAGTATTCACGTCACATTATCCAGACCACGCATTCCACCTGTCATGCAAAGTTGCACTTATGAACAACAAACAGCTCACATACATCGGCGATTGCGAGACAGCGTTAACTGCGGAAAACCTGAAGGAAATCTATGGCATAGACGTTAAGGTTGTCTACATCGAAAGTGCAAACTCTAAAGTTTGTGTCCCAATAAGAAACAAAAAAGAATAATGGAATAAAGAATCAGGCTACTCCATTATTGGCGGTAGCAGGAATGAGAAGCAGTAAACTTAGTTGTCTGATTCCAAATTAGTGACCATAATATTTAGGGTGACCATTCAGGTCAACGGTTCTGTAAACCGGATGCTCCTTGAAGCGAAGCAGTGTCTCCGACTTCTCAACGGTTCCGCTGGGCAACCTCACACAAAGCGAACTGACGGCTGCTCCAGTTGAGGTGTAACGTACACCATCCAAAAGCTCACCCTTAGTAACTCCAGAGGCTGCAAAAACCAGCTCGTTTCCCTTTGCCAGCTCCTCTTCGTTGTAGGTTTTGTCAACATCAACGCCCACATCCATCAGCCTACGCATCCTACCCGCATCGTCCTTCTTGTCTTTCCAAACATTCACAAGCATGGTGCCGCCCAAGCACTTCACTGCAGTCGCAGCGATGGTTGCCTCAGGTCCTGCACCAGCACCCACAAGCAAGTCAACGCCACTGTCAGGAACACAGGTAACAACAGCCGCCGCAATGTCGCCGTCAGGCAACAAAATAATTCGTACTCCAAGCTTTCGTAGCCTGCTCAAAATGTCAGTGTGTCTTTCCCGCTCCAACATAATAACCGTGAAGTTTTCAAGAGGCAACCCCTTAGCCGCAGCAACTGTCTCAACAATCTCTTCTATGGACATGTCCAAAGAAATTTTGCCCTTAGACCGGCAGGCAGTCGCCACCTTAAAGTAGTATCCGTCGTCGGGCAACACCTGAAAACAGCCAGCGGGAGCACAGGCAAGAGCTGAAATCGCGTCTTTTCTGCCTTTAGCGGTTGCAGTTGTGCCGTCAACAGGGTCAACAACAAATTCGACTTTTGGACCACTGCCTGTTCCAACTTTTTCTCTGCTTAGAAAAGCTGGTGCATTATCTTTTGGTCCTTCACAGGAGATAACTTCGCCGTCAACCTCGGTTTGATTCAGTACTGCTCTCGAAAACTCTACAGCTTTAAAATCCACCAGATTCTTGTCACCCTGACCAATGTGTAGCGCTGCGCCGACAGCTCCGGCAATGGTGATTCGGGTTAAAGAGGGCGCCAAAGCCCTAAGAGATGCCAAACTAAACACCATCACGTACTAACGCTAATCGCTTGTAAAATGTTTTCGGACAAAAGGCATGGTATTACCAAAATGGAAAGATTGCCAGCTCGGTTCTATTTGTTGGTCTGAAACAACCGCCAAAAAGCATCCTGTATGGTTATGGCCATATCAGGCTTAGGATTAGTCTGATGCTGAAGAGAAGAGAAACCACGGACAGGAGCATCTTCAAGGTTTTCTGGTTTGTTCTTTTCGCAACCAAAACTCCAATCTGCGCGCCGATAATGGTGCCGATTGTGATGGGAATGGCGTATCCAATGTGAATGTTCTGCAGGAACCCGTGCGTTATCACGCCTGCTCCATTGGTTAATGCCATGGCAAATTCGGAGCTTGCAACAGCTATGTGGGAGGGTATGCCGAGAAGCATCATGGTTGTGGTGTCTGTTATTCCTCCGCCTAACCCAACTAAGCCTGTGACAAGGCCGCTCAGCAAACTGCTTAGCACTATAAAACTTGGTCTACGTATTTTGTACTCGAACACTTTGTTCGTGGAGTCGTTTACTGTTCTGTTCCACCCATTGCCTGTTGCTTCTGTTTCCGTGCTTGTGCAAGGAGATTTTTTTCTTATGTCTCGTAACATGAGCAAAGAAAGCGACAGAATAAAGAGTCCGCATAAGCCGATCAGCAGGTTCTGGGGGAGAATGGTTGTCAGGTATGCGCCAATGACTACTCCGGGAAGGTCAAATACGTCATACAGTAGGGCAAGCTTATAGTCGACCCTCTTCTGTCTAATGTAGCCAATAGTTGCTGAGACTGTTGTGCCGCACATGGCGACTAGGCTAATGGCGATGGCGTTTTGTGGCGGCAGATTGAAAACCAGTATCAGGGTGGGAACCAGAATGAAGCCGCCTCCCAGCCCGCACATTGAAGCAGGTAAGCCTACCGCAAGTCCCAATGCCAGGAGCACCAAGAAGAAAGAGACCGTTATTATAGCCAAGCTAAATCCCCGATTTTAGACCCCATAAACCGTTAGAGCCTAATAAAGGTTAGATTTTTTCGCGATTACTGATTTTTCGGTTAGACACCGTCATGCGCAGCTCAGACACTTGTAGCAGACCGCTATCCGGTCAGAAAATAGTAATGGCTTATTATGTAAAGCACGGTTAAGTGCAGCGGGTAGTAGACGTAGAAGAAGTATTTTCTCCACAAGGGAATTGACAGTCTCTTAGGCAGTCCTCTTGTTATATTCAATGAGCCGCGGTTGTGAAGAAGAATTAAAGGAATCGCTGCGATAGACAGGAACTGGATATTAAAAGATACCAAAAATATCGTGTTAATCAAAACCAAAGCAGTGACGCCTAACTTAGTGTTCGCCCTCAGCATGTACATGCAACCTATCACTGCCAGACCATAGACGCCGTAATCGAAGGGCAGAACCAATGAGGCAAACAGGGGAATAAGTGCAAACACTGAATTTTTTTTGAAAAAATGGATGAAGGCGAGGCCAGCAGAGAGGGTGAAGAAAATATTGAGCAACTCAAAAGGTGCAATGTCTAGGGCTAAAAAGAAGGGCACCTGGGAGATTAGAGCAAAGATGAATAGCCGAAGGAAGTACTTGCGAATGTTTCTTGTGTTTTCAGCCCCTAGCACAATCAGATATGCAAACAGTGGAAAAGCGAACCTGCCAATAAACCGCAATACTTCCAGGTCAGGATACATGACAGCCCCAATATGGTCCACAGTCATGGTCACAATGGCTATCCACTTCAGCAATTCGCGTCCAGAATCAAAAAACCGCGGAAATATGGTCTCTCCCATCACGGCAACACCAGAAGAATCTACATTTTCTCGGGCGCCTCTATCCCCAGAAGCTTCAAGGAGTTTCGGAAGACTATTCGTGCAGCGTCCACAAGGGCAAGGCGGGCGTCGCTTAGACCCGCTGACTCCGCCTTTATGACGGGCAATTTAGTGTAGAACCTGTTGAATTTGTCAGCTAACATGTTAACGTAGTCTGCTATGGCGTTTGGTCTGAGATTCTCTGCAGCGTCCACGAAAACTTCGGGGAACTGGGCTAAAGTCAGAATTATGTCTCGTTCTATGGGGTCAACTAGAAGCGAGTAGTCAGGGTTTTCTGGTTCTCTGGATGCCTTCCGTAGTATGCTGCGGGCTCGTGCATGGGAGTACTGGATGTAGGGGGCGCTGTTTTTTTCAAAGTCCAGCACTCGGTCCCAGGTGAAGATCACAGGCTTTGTTGGGTCCACCATTATCAGCGCATACTTGACTGCCCCTTTTCCAACAAACTCTGAAATCTCTTTCTTCTCTTTGTCGGACAGGTGGGGAGAACGCTTCGAAACCTCGTTGTAGGCTCTTTCAGCTGCTCCATCCATAACCTCGTCTAGGGTGATGTAGCGTCCTCTGCGGCTTGACATCCGATAGCCCGGAAGGCGAACAAGGCTGTAGGCAAAGTGTGTCAGTTTTGTTATGTAATCCACGTGACCAAGAGCGCTTAAGGCAAGTTTCAGCTGCAGCTGGGGAAGTGTCTGCTCCATGCCTATGACGTTGACGACCCGTTCGGCTCTCTGAAACTTCCACAGGTGATAGGCGATGTCCCGTGTTGTGTACAGAGAAGTTCCGTCAGCCCTCACCAAAGTCAGAGGCGTGAGTTCATGGTCGTCGCTTAGACCCAGCGCCTTTTTGAGATTAAGGTCGTCTGCAACTTTTTCGGCGTCAAACTCCAGCACCCCATTCTCCTCAAAAACGTACGGTGTTGCTTTAAGTCGCTCAATTACGCGGTTAACGTCGCCGTTCCAGATTAGGTCGCTTTCCCAGTCCCAGCAATCAACAGAAATTTCGACGCTAGCTAAGGTTTCCTTAAACCCTGAAAGGCACAGCTCACAAACTTCGCGCAGTAATTGCTTTGCTGTCTCTTCACCAGCCTCGTATCCGCGTATCAACTTGCCAACCTGCTCTTCTGGGTCACTGTCCATGCTGATTGCTTCGAAGAGTTGCTCAAAGATTTCTGGAAACCGCTTCTCCATCTCCGCCGAAATTGAAGTCCACTCCTCCAGTTGCCTCTGCAGTTTCGGAACATCTTCAGGAGTTGCTGTTTCAACCGCCTTTTTGAGGCGTTTAACTTCCATTATGCAGCTTGTAACTGTGTAGACTTTGCCTATGAATCGGTCAGGTTTTCCTTCAGGTTTTGGTTTCCCAAGTTTAGTGTAGCCGTAGGCTATGACTGCGCTTTGGCGACCCACATCATCCACGTAATAGTGCCTCGAAACATCGTGCCCACGGCTCAACAGAATGCGTGAAATGGCGTCGCCTAGCATCGGATTTCTTGCCTGCCCAATGTGAATGGGGTGAACAGGGTTGACGCTGGTGTGTTCAAGCAGAATCTTTTGCGACTCAGAAGTTTTAACGTACCCATACTCTGTATCCAGTGCTCTGGCGGACTCAAGGGTCAGACCAGAAAATGCTCCAGTGTTAACATGAAAGTTTACGTATCCTGCCCCAGCAGCCTGAACAGATTCAATTAGCCGACAGCCAGTAACGTCTATTGCCTGCGCAAGCTCCTCAGCAATTTTTCTGGGCGCCTTTCTAGCATATTTAGCCAACTCAAAACACACCGAAGCCGCCAGCTCCCCGAACTCAAGGTTGGGAGGCACCTCAAGCAGAATACAGGGCAAAGGAAAATCGGGATAGAGCCTGTTTAGGGCATCCTTTAGAACGGTCTCGCATTCGGCGTGGAATTCCTTGAAGGGGTTAACGGAAACCATTTGTGCTTTCTTCCTAGAGGTGGCGGGTCCGCGGCGATGTGCTCACTACACAGGGCGGATACTCCTGTTCTAACGGCTTCGGTTATTTCAAATTTTCTTTTTCCAGACAGATTAGGCTGAAAGTTAGAGCAAAGAATATACAAATGTTTCACCAGAAGATAAAGTGGGAGCGAGAAAAGGGATGATAATCAAGATACTTGTTCCAGTTGATGGATCAGAACACTCGGATAGGGCACTGAACTTTGCTCTGGATTTAGCAGAAAAGTATTCAGCGAAAATTACGTTGTTGAATGTTGCACAGCCTGTTATTGATTATGGACCAATGCTTGTAACTCAACCGATGCTGCCTCCTGAAAGCATGCCCATATATGTGAAGGAGATTGAAGACGCTCACAAGAGGCTGCTTACAGAAGCTGTCAAAAAGGCTAAAAAAGCTAAACCTGACCTGAGCATTTCAAAGATTCTGACTGATGGAAGACCCGCAGACAGGATAGTTGAAATAGCGAAAAAGGAAAACTTTGACCTGATAGTTATGGGAAGCCGAGGAACAGGTGGCATCAAAAAGTTTTTTCTGGGAAGCGTAAGCGACAGAGTAGCTGATGAGGCTAGTTGCCCAGTATTGCTTGTCAAATAAAACACGATCGCTACGTTTGGCGGGTCCGCGGGGATTCGAACCCCGGAACTCCGGCTTCGCAGGCCAGT
>CAZJLG010000018.1:0-13554 GCA_964546665.1 uncultured Candidatus Bathyarchaeia archaeon | reverse complement strand
ATGCCTGCGAAACTGGAGAAAAAAAGGCTTTTTGTCAAGAAACCTTGACTAATCTAACAGGTAGCTGGTCAAGAAAATTTGACTAAAGGTTCTAGTTAACAAATATTCAGCTTTTTTGTGAGATGATGAGCAAACGGATTTTATTAGGTTTCACTGAAAGGCGATTATTACAAAAAAATTAGAAGGGGTTAGGAAGACCCTGAAACTCCTTCTGTTCCTCTTATTTCAAAATGTTTAACCAGCGCAATCTGGTCGAAGACAAAATAGAATGAGGTGTGTGTGCTGTTGCTTGTTTTAGTGTAGTAGGAAGCGGGCATTTCGTAGTATTTAGAGATTACAGAGAGTTCTCCCCAGAGCAGGTTATCAGGAATTGTTACGTTGCAAAAGGCGGTTTCTGGGTCTCCCATGAAATCAATCGAGACAAGCTTAAGTGCGCCTAATCCGTAGTAGCCAACTTCTGGCGCAGACGTGTAATTACTTCTAACGGTTACCACATAGGTGTTCTCTGCTACCGAAAGAGGAAACGTGTACAATTTACCGTTTGACTTTGTCGGATTAAGCAAAACGCCCCCAACCACAATCAATGAGCTAATCAGCAGAATCGCAATAAAGACAATCGGAAAAGACTTGATCACATACTCACCACCATAATCGGGCAGTTTAAGAAAGAAAAGGCTTTTTGTCAAGAAACCTTGACCAAACCCGCATTTCGCAGTCAAAAATCTTTGACAACAAAACAGCGTCATACTTTTCATGTTAGTTGAATAATTCTTCTGCTTTGGTTATGATGCAAGAAAAAAGAGACAGCTCTTTGTTGTAATGCTCCATGTTTGTTTTCGTTCTGGGCAAGCATAAACTGTTATTTACTTGCTTGGTTAGTATGAGGTGAGGGAGTTTCGTGAGCAAGGTATCTGTTCCCGTTACATCTGTTGTTGACGAAGCAGCGGTCATTGGGGAGGGAACGCGCGTCTGGAATTTTGTGCACGTCAGAGAAAAGGCGGAAATAGGCAAAGACTGTGTGCTCGGCGACTACGTTTATGTGGGCAGAGGAGTGAAAATCGGAAACAACGTAAAGATTCAGAACAGGGCAACAGTCTATGAAGGGGTTACAATCGAAGATAAAGTGTTTGTTGGTCCCCATGTCACCTTCACAAACGACTTCTATCCAAGAAGCTTCAGCACAGAGTGGAAAATAACTCCGATCCACGTGAAAGAGGGAGCCTCAATCGGTGCCAGAACAGTAATCGTTTGCGGCGTCATCATAGGAGAATACGCCATGATAGGCGCAGGCAGCGTAGTCACAAGGGACATACCTGCATACGCTTTAGCTTACGGAAACCCAGCAAGAATCAGAGGATTCGTTTGCAGATGCAGCAGAAAACTTGAGGTCACAGAAAAAAACGGAGACTATGTTGTGATGAAGTGTGGTTTCTGTGACGAAACAATCAAGATAGCCGCGGAAGACTATTCCAGACTAACAGAAGTGAATGAATATTGAAACGGAATATTCCGATTGCAAAACCGAGTTTTGGCAAAGAAGAAATAAACGCCGTGAAAGAGGTTCTGGAATCTGGCATCGTAGCTTCTGGACCAAAAACAAAAGCGTTCGAAAAAAGGTTTGCCGAATACGTTGGAGTGGAGGAGGCTGTTGCCGTGACCAACGGAACAGTAGCATTGGATGTGGCGCTTAAAGCCCTCAAGATAGGCGCCGGAGACGAGGTGATAACCTCAGCCTTCTCTTTTGTAGCCTCAGGCAACTGCATACTTTTTCAGAAAGCGAAACCTGTCTTCGCGGACATAAACCCGAGAACATTCAACATTGACCCCTCAGACGTTGCCGAGAAGATAACGGCGAAAACTAAGGCGGTAATACCCATTCACATGTTTGGTCAACCCGCAGAGATGGATGCCCTGAAGGAATTAGCCCAAGACAAGGGAGTTGCCTTGGTGGAGGATGCTGCCCAAGCCCACGGAGCAGAATACAAAAACCAGAAAGCAGGAAGCATAGGCGACATGGGCTGCTTCAGTTTCTACGCCACCAAGAACATGGCAATTGGCGAGGGAGGAATGGTCACCACAAGCGACCAGAAACTGGCAACTGAAGCGCGGCTACTGGTAAATCATGGGCAAAGCAGCAAGTATCATCATGACACGCTGGGTTACAACTACCGCATGACCGACCTGTGTGCTGCCATCGGATTAGTTCAACTCAAGAAGCTTGACGGATTCAACAGGAAACGAAGAGAGAATGCAGAGCTTTTGAGTAACGGAATACGCAACATCAAGGGCTTAACTGTCCCCTACGTAGACAAGGACGTGAAACACGTCTTTCACCAGTATGTAATAAGAGTGGAAGACAGCTACCCCCTAAGCAGAGACCAGCTTGCAGACTATCTAACCGAGAAGGGCATCGGAAATGCCGTCCATTATCCAATCCCCATCTACAGGCAGCCGCTCTACATGAAGTTAGGCTATGGAGAAACAAAATGCCCCAACACTGAAGAAGCCTGCAATAGGGTTCTAAGTTTGCCTGTTCACCCCATGGTTGACAGAGAAGACATCAAATACATGTTAGCGGTTCTGAAGGATGCCTAGATAGTATTCGGTGAAACAGATGGCGAAGCAACATCCATTAATATCCGTGATATGCTGTGCCCATAACGAAGAAGAATACATCGACAAGTCCATACCAGCAATCCTGAATGCCCTCCAAGGATTCTCTGCCGAAGTCCTGTTTGTCGCTGACAGATGCACAGACAACACCGTAGACATCGCCAGAAGATACAACGTGAAAGTAATCGAGAAGACATGGAAAAGATGGAAAAACAGCTACGCAGAAGCACTGCAAACAGGCTACATGGAGGCAAAAGGAACCTATGTGAGTGTACTTGATGCGGACATAGCTGTACCCACCAACTTTTTCCGAGCCCTTTCGTCCATGGTCGGAGGGGATATTGCATCAGTCGCAGCCGATGTTGTTACATATCCTGACACCTTTTGGAATCGAGTGTTCTACGCCTGGGAGAAAACATATAACATCGCTCCGCTGGGAAAGGAACCTCATGGAGCAGCAAGGATAATCCTGAAGAGCGCCCTAGATAAAATCGGCGGATTTCAGGATGTGCCAGCTCCAGACACTAACCTTGACCTTCGCTTGGTCAAAGAGGGCTACAAAAGCGTGGCAGTTTCAGCGATGAAAACATACCATCTGCGACATCTGTCCCTAGGAAAGATGGTTAGTGGACAGATAATAAGTGGTCGCGCCAGGTACGCTCTTGGCATAAGTTTCAAGAGAACTGTAGGACACAGCATATTGAGGGTTAGGCCATTGATTTTGCAGGGCTGGATTCTGGAGCGTATGAACAGAAAGACTACGGAAAAGAAGACTGCAAACAGCTAATTTGCCAAGTTAGTGGTTCTCTTCTTTTTCCAGTTGCCGAAGTTTTTTGAAAAACCTGTTTGTTGGAGAGTCAATCTTCACTTTTTGGTGTGCTTCATCCAGCTTTACGAAGTTGTAGGTTGCCAGAAATCTTGTTACATTCTCAACCTTGACGATGTTCAGGTGCGTTTCCTTTTCTATGTCCTTTAGGGAATGCCATTTTCCGTTCTCCAGTAACCTCAGAATAGCCTCAGTTGGCAGCTTGAACCCTCCGTTAGTTGCATGAGTTAGGGATGAGGTGTTTAAATGGCTTCTGAAGCTGTTTTACAGAAAGAGCCTATAGAAAACTGAAGTCTAAAGACTAGAGTTGAATGAAAGCGTGTCGCCTTCCGATTAGGGGCTGAAGGGGACAGCTATTTTCCTGTTTTTTCTTGATCTGCGTAGTAGCTGAGCCCAGCAGTTACTCCGGTGGATACCGCGAACCACAGAATCATGGCTGTAACGTTTCCCTGAGTGACAATATATGATAGGGCAATGGATGTGCCGTGGACAACCGCGAGGATGGCAGAGAGCTTCGGCTTAAATTCTAATCCCATAAAAGTCACCTCCAGTCACTGCGTCTTTTCCCAAAGCATGAAACCTGACTTGACAAGATTCTTCCGCACCTCTTCTGGTCGCACATAGGAGGTTCCTGAGGTGGCGCTTATCTCGGCGAGTCGAATAAGGTCTTCAAGCCGGACTTCAGGTTTTTCTGTGCCCCAATTCAGTCTACAGTTCGCCTTCTTCGGGTCCAAGCCTGCCTGCCGTATCACCAGACTAAAAATTTCATGCTCGCATATTCGTTTTATGAAACGCTGTAGCGCCATGACTTTTCTTTCCGCAATTTCTAGGGCTGCTCTGGCTGACGCCTCTGTAAAGCCGGGCGTAGTGAACAGTTTTGGCAGCGGCGTTTGTCCGCCCAAGTAGACTTGGTTGAGGATGTGTTCTATGTAGGCTTCATAGCGGGCTTGGGGGTCTACTGTGACGGTTTTGATGTCGGCTTCTGGCTTGTTGTAAACAAATCTTGCGCCTGCCTTGGGTTTGCTTTTTATGAGTTTCTGGTATTCGGCAAGTTTCTCGTCACTGGCTCCTGCAAAAATCCACAGCTCGTCTGGTCCGGCGTATTTTTCGAAGATTTCGGGCATGATTTTTTCTATGCGGGCCTTCATTTCTAGGAAGCTGATTCTGGTTTCTCCGTTGAAGCACAGTTCAGTGAGGAGGACCTGCAGGACTCCTGTTCCGTATGCCGAAAAGTTAACTGGGTTCCAGCGGAAGTGAATGAGTTGTTCGGGCTTGAAGGCTGTTTTCACGTCTCCATACGAATAGTTGTAGCCTGTGACCATGCCGTACTGGTTACGTTTTATCGCCGTTGGGTTGTCGAAGCCTGTGAGGGGCAGTATTTTGAGGTCTTGCAGGTGCTCGGGTTCGGTTTTCAGCCAGAAGCTGTTGCCTGACGCCACGATTTCTCTGGCTGCTATCTGAAGTAGCTCATCGAGGTTCACTGTTTCGTTGAAGTTGTCTATGGCCTGTTTGGCGTCTTCGGCTCGTGCGTACTCTTCGTTGACTGTTGTGTAGAAGCCTGTGCCGACTGCTTGGTCTGCCAGAAAATCGACGAAGGCTTTGCAGCTGGGGTCTCGGGTGTAGGCGGTGATTATGTCGTTGAAGGTGACTGTTCGGGTTTCTCCATAGATTTGTCTCCATGCAGGCAGTAGGACGCCGTTGCCTTGTTGGAGTTTGCCGTAGAATTCTTTGAGTTTGTTTACGACTACGCTCAAGTTGCTTCACCTAGTTTTGAATAAGCCGAAATCTGTCTTAAGTTGAAATGAGCGTCTAAGCTGACTGATGTTTAGGCGCCAACGTTTTCTTGTTTGCCGTATTGAAGAGGGCTATGAACTCCTGCCCCTTCTGTGTGAGCTGATAGTATTTTGCTGGCAGGAACCCGTTTTCTTCGATGCGGTCGATTTCCAGCAGTTCTGCTTTGAGGCAATACCTGAGGTAACGGTAGATTTTTTTGCTGTCAAAGTGGAGGCTGCTATGATAAAGCTGATACACGTTACTGGCTCTCCTTCTGAACATATTAAGAAACTTCAGCGTCTCCATCAAGTCGCAGAATTTGGAGCCTTTCTTGGGACCACGACGCAACAATAACACCAACAAGAAAGAGGGCGTCTGCGGCTATCACATTTTTTTACATGAACGGTCTTTGCGGACACGGGATAAAACGGTTATTCCGCAAGAAACGCCATGGGGAAAACTGTTTCTGCATGAAGATATATGAAGCGGACAGTCAGGTTCATGTTAAATTTGGTGCTGCCGGGGCGTTTTTGGTGCTGTTTTGTCGGAGCAGAAAACACGTTTTTCTTGTGTAAGAACTGTTTCTGCAGGGGCTATTTTTGGTCGTTGTTTCGTTCTTCGCATACCATGCCTGAGCAGTGGTACTTGCTTTCCAGTTCGATTGTTGAGTGCTCTATGTGATGTTTTAGGAGCGTTTCTTTGATTGTCTGTTTGGTCGGTTCCGGGCTTTTGAGCGTCTCATTATCTAGCACCACATGGGCTGTGAAGACGTCTGTTTCTCCTTCCAGTGACCAGATGTGGATGTCGTGAAGTCCAATCACGCCTTTGATTGCCAAGATGTCCTGTTTGACAGATGCAAGATTGATGTGTTTTGGCACGCCCTGCATGAGGATGTTGATTGCTTCTCTGAGGTTTTTTGTTACGTTATATAGGATAAACACGGTTAACGCGATTGTAATTATCGGGTCTATGAGATAGAATTTCCAGAAGTAGATGATTATGCCGCCGACGAGGATGCCGACCCAGCCCAGCACATCCTCCAGCAGATGCCAGGACAAGACCTTCTCGTTTAGGCTCTCTCCCTTCTTCAGCAGAAAGAAGCCTAAGCCATTGAATGTGATACCTATAACGGCCATGCCAATCATCCCTAATCCGCTCACCAGTTCTGGATTAAAGAAGCGGGGAATAGCCTGAAAGATGATAATGATTGAGCCGCCGACCAAGATGGAAGCGGAGAAGAGGGCAGAAAAGAGGGAGAGCCTCTGGTAACCGAAGGTTCGGCTAGTGTCAGGTTGTCTACGTGCTCCCCGTTCGAAAAGCCATGACACAATCAGGGCTACGCTGTCGCCGAAATCGTGCAATGCGTCAGAATAGATTGCCAAGCTGTTCGTCAAGATGCCGCCAATAAGCTCCAAGACTGTGAAAGCGGCATTTATGAATGCGGCAAAACGGACCCTCTTTTCGCGGTCTGGCATAGTTATAGATTAGTTTCTTGATTTGATAAAAATCTATCTCGTTATGAAAAAAGATGGCTTGTGTCTTATGAAACATTCCTGTTTGGGTTATTGAGTAGTAACTATATCTATGTCAAAGCTGAAGGCGGCTATTGTTTCCGCGTTTTCAGACACACACAACGTGAATATGACCTGAGTTACCTCCTTGAATGTGATGGCTTGTCCAGTGTAATCCCAGGTCATGGTTAAGTAATTCGCAATTTCAGTCGGCTGCAAATCTGAGACATAGTAGCTCAAAGTAACTGGGTTTTTTCCTCTGTTCTTGAGGAATAACGTAACTGTTTTGGTGGTTCCTGGCTCCAGTGAACCCCACTCTATTGAAGAAACCCTTTGGGTGCATTTGCTGTCCCAGTATGTCTCGATGCCAACCGCTCCATCCACAGCTCCACTACTCGGTGAGTCTTTGGCTGTTCTCTCTGGTTTCTTGGAAATTGCTGGCGTAACAAAACTGAGGGCAGAGACGCAGATGAGTAACGCGGCGGTTACGATGACGATTTTTTTATCGAGGCTTTTTGGTTCCGGCACCCAAAATCACAATTTATAATATATATTAAGACTTCATAAACATTTCTTTCCCGCTACCCAACACAAATACACCCAGAAAAACACCACTTTTCAACAATCTTCTGCATCAGTCTTAGAATATGCAGATGAACTAATCGAGCAATCGAAGGTAAGCCTTAATGCTCGCCGTCACTGTTTCGCGACATTGAACGATTTTTCTGCCACAGAAACACAAGCCAAAAGGTCGTCGATGGTTGCTATAAGCGTCTGTAGCCGTGTTTGGCATTCTATCGTTGTGAGGACATCAGAGCCGTTCCTCGCCGTTTCTATGTGCAGTCCCGGCGGAACTTCCACGTTGTCTGGTGAAACAGCTTTTTCTACTGCTTCTGCTTCGCGTTCATTCTTGTAGGATAGGCGAATTTCAGCCTCCAATCTGTTCCCCCGCCAACTGTTTCTTAACTAGGTCATTAACCATTTTGATGAATGGTTCCACGTTTTTGATGGGTATCTGGGCTCCGGCGGCAACGTCGTGTCCTCCGCCTCTGCCTGAATATTTTTCTGACGCAATCTGCATGATGTCTCCCAAGTTCAAGCCCTTCTGTATTAGGGGTTCGGAGCCTCTGGACGACACTTTAATTTGGTCTTCGCCAGAGATGGTTGCATAGACGATGAGGGGTTTTCCCAGCTGAGTAAGAGTCGTTGAAAGGATGGTGCAGACGGGGCTGATAACCTTCTCGTCTATGAAGCCGTCCCCCCTGACAACATAGATGCTTTCCAGCTCCTCCAACCGTCCCGGCTCCTCAGTAACCCAACGCAGATACTTGGTGATGGTGCTTCGGTAATCCTGAATAACGGCTATTGCCTCTTCCAGACACTTTTTCCTGTCGCCCATACAGATAGCTGCGCCCAATCCCGCTTTATCCATACGTCCAGTGGCGTTAAGCAGCACAGAAAATTCTCGGGCGCTCCTGAGGGGAGTCCAAGGCTCCTCATGAGTCAACGTGTAAACTTCCCCAACCAAATCAAAGGCTATATCTCCTGCTAAGCCTTTAGACACTAGATGATCAGCGATGGCTGAGAGCAGCTTCTTCTTCTCTTCAGGCGACAGGTCTCTTAAGGCGCGCCATTTGTCATTCCGTTTAGGTTTGATGTCCAGATTCATAAGGAAGGCTAGGCTCTTGTCTTCTTCTCCACTTATCTCTGGAATAAACGGGTTTGTGGTGCGGGCGAGAGCCTGATGAATGGGACGCGTCTCCCTTCCAAAGAACAGCAAATCAGTTTCCACTTCAAGGAGACCCGACTTCACAGCGTCTTCAACTATGGTCTGGTTGACGCTTCCCAGCTTTCTTTCCTTGTTTTTGTCCTGCAGGTCCCCTAAGGCGCCCACAATACCAAGACAAGCCAAATCAATGTTGTTTTTGTCCATTGCCTTGGCTGCGAAGTAGGCGACTCCTGCCCCGCTGATGTCCCGTGTTCCATCTATTCCATGAACGTGAGGATTGACTTGAACAAAGCCGGAGGGAACTTCCTCGATGGGTTTATGGTGGTCAAGGATGACTACATCTCGGTTGGCTAGCCGTTCTCCAAGAAGGTCAAGGTATCCGCTTCCCATGTCAGTGAATATGGTTAGGGGCGCATTCTCTGCGGCTATCCTGTCGGCAACCTTCTCGTCCATCCACCTTTCGAGGCGTAAACGAAACCTTGCCCCTGCCCTCAGCAATGCTTTTCCCATGATGCCCGCGGCTGATAAGCCGTCAGCGTCTATGTGAGAATGCACATGGATGATGTTGCCTTTTTTGGCATGGTCTAGAATAAGGTCAGCCGCCTCAGAAGCATCGTTCGCGAGGTCAGCAATCTGTTTCTTACTTATGGACAAATTAAACCCCAAAGACTAGAAGAGGGCGATTGCTTTTGGCGTATATTTCCAGTCTGCAGGAAGCACGCCTCGTTTTTTGTAGTATCTGGAGAGCTTGTAGATTTTTGCCTCTGTTATCTGCATAGCCCTCTTGTTGTGAAGGTCTGCCTTGTTTTTGTCGTAGTGAACATGAAGGCGCGTAGCCTGTCGTAAAAGATTCTCTAAATCTTCGGGAAGAGACGAAGCCATCTTCCTTTCTTTAAGTATCTGGGTGATGGATTTTCCTGTGATGGGCGTAGCCAAGGGGATTCCATGCTGGTCGCGGAGAATTATTCCAATAGTGCTGGGTGGGTGTCCCTCTTTAGCCAGTTTTATGATTAGGGCTTCCACTTCTTCAGCTGTGTATCTGCACCATGCTGGTGGTCTCTTAGTTACAGGTCTTGTTTGATGGGACATTCCCTTTTCTTGTTTCGGCATATCTTTCTCTTCTCCGAAAGCTCCTCTAAGGCGGAGGGGACGCGGGTATTTAAAATCTTCGTTTGCCAGCGCCAGAATACCATTCCGCAAACTTTCTCAGAGCCTCACCACGGTGAGAATAGCTGTTTTTTTCTTCGGTTGTCATCTCCGCGAAGGTTCTGCCGTCACCATCAAGGGGAACAAATATGGGGTCGTAGCCGAAGCCCTTAGTTCCCTGCTCCTGCAAAGAAATTGTTCCTTCCACCTTGCCAATGAAGCAAGTTGGCTGCTCTTCTGGAGTTGCGAAGGCGACGACGGACATGAAGTATGCATTTCGGTGGGTTACGTTTTTCATTAGTTTGAGGATGCCTTTTAGTCCAACCGTGTTGTAGGCGTATTTAGAGTATGGTCCGGGAAAACCCTTCAGGGCTTCAATGAAGAGCCCAGCGTCCTCCACGAAGATGGGTAGTCCACAGTTTTTGACGGCGTCTTGGGCACTGTATTTGGCGATGTTTTCGGTGCTGTCGTCCTGAATCTCTATTGCGTCTACTTTGAGTTTTGCTGTTGCTATCTTGTATTCGCTGAGGATTCGGCGGGCTTCCTGAAACTTGTGAAGGTTGCTTGTTACGAAGTAGGCTACTTTGCCCCGCGGAAACTGGGTTTCTTGTATCATGTTTTTGTCATCCTTCAGTCAAACCTTGGCTATTTGAGGTCAGGGTATTTTTCTCTGATTTTCTCATCCGCTATCTTAGCAATCATCGCACTGGAAATGAGCACGTACTTGGCGTCTTTGAGGTGTGCCAGCTCCGCAGGTTTCTGGTCCTGAGTCACAAGCAGCAAATCATTTTCTATTGCGTATTCCACAACAGCTCTGTCCTTTGCTCCCCGCAAACCTGCCTCCTGTGCCGTTAACACGTCCCAGCCTAGAATCTCAAAATACTCCTTCAAGCCTGCGTACATCTCATCAAGCAGAATCCTCAACAAACCACCTCAAGCTGTCATAATGTTATGTTGAAATCATATTTGGAGCGTGGCAATTTATACCTAACCATACAAAAACGGTTTTGAAGCTTGTCAAGAAACCTTGACTAACTCTTTCATCAGCAGGTCAAGAAATCTTTACAAAAAATGTTTTATTGGTTCTTTCATCAAAAAATGAATTGTTATGTTTCATAACCTAAAGAAAAACAAGACAATTACATTATTAGCCGTAACGATTTTAGTCCTAGGTTTACCTTTTATTTTGTATTCTATTTCAGAGACAGAGATAGTGAAAGCAGAACCTAAAACAATTGTTGTTCCAGACGATTTTCGGAAAATAGTTGACGCTGTGGGTAATGCTACTGAGGGAGATACGATTTTTGTGAAGAAAGGCACTTACGAAATAAAATCGCCAGACGTAAACGACACGCTTTTGCTTTTTGGAATAGAAATCACCAAGACCCTTTCAATTATTGGCGAAGACCCAGAAAAGACGGTGATCGTTTTTCCGCCAGACACCAGATATGGTTTTCCGTTATTGTTCTCCAACAAATTAGGATTTTATTTCAGCGCTGATAATTGCGTTATTTCAAGTTTAACAATTAAAAATTGTGACTTCGGTGTATGTTTGCATGGGAATAGAGCCACGGTATCCAACATAATAACATCAAGCATGACCATCTACGGCAATTACTGTAATATTATTGAAAACAGCCAACTTCGTCCTGACCCCCACACTTACTATTATCCAATCTACGTTAACGGTTCCTTCAACAACTACGTGCAAAACAAAGGATTCAGCATCCGATGCAAGGGGTCATATAACTACTGGGACGGCTACTCTGGCTTAGACATCAATGGTGATGGAATAGGCGATACCCCATACATACTGGGCGAAAACAGCCAAGACAATTATCCCCTTATGGCTCCAATCACATCCTTTGACGCGGGCACATGGAAACGGACACACTTCCATGTAGAAGTTGAAAGCAACTCCACAGTCTCAGATTTCAGTTTCAACCCTGAAAGCACCCTAATACAGTTCATTGCTGATGGCAATGAGAACACAACGGGATTCTGCAGAGTAACCATACCAAAAGAGTTACTGGATGCTAATGAGGGAAACTGGACTGTCACTGTAGAGGGCAATCCTGTAACCCCAAAAATCAACGAAGACACAACCAACACATACCTATACTTCACCTACAACCACAGCACAAAAACTGTAATGATACGTGGAACAGCCGCAATACCAGAGTTCCCATCATGGACCATCCTGCCACTATTCTTGGTCGCTGTTTTGTTTGCTGTAATCCTCAGAAAGCAGATTCATTCTCTATCTGCGACGTAGCGTCCTCTTTTCTCTATTTCCCGAATCTTGGCGGCGACCTTTTTTGCTTCTTCATCTCCCACGGATTCGGCGTATCCCTTCATGACTGCCTTGAAGCATTCTTTTGCGTGCTTGTAGTGAGTGCTCTGGAGTGCTCGTTTCATGAGGTGAAGGTCAACTCCTTTTGGCTCCAGCTCCACTGACCTTTCGCTTAAGCCGAAGTCAATGAAGACAATCTTGCCATACGGCGTCAATATCATGTTTGAGGTTGTGAGGTCGCCGTGGATGATTCCGTGCTTGTGGAGGCGCCCAATCATCCTGCCCATAAGAACGCTCAACCGCAGCCGTTCCTCCGAGGAAACAGTGTCCAGCACCTCTTTGACCTGTTTTCCTTCCACAAACTCCATGAGAATTTTTGCTTCTGCCACGTCAACCCTGAAAATTGTGGGCGTCGGAACACCCGCCTCTTTGGCTTTGTGAATAATGTTGGGCTCATGCAGCGTCCGCTGAGAACGAATCATCAGGTCCAGCTCTGGTATGCGATACCTTTTGGGATGCCGCTGCTTCACTATGACTTGGCGGTTTTGCCACGTCTCCAAGTACAGGCTGGCTTCGGCGCCCTTCTTAATCAGCACATTTTATCCCTCCACCCAAGGCGCATAAACGTCCTCCAAGCGCCACTTCACATCCACATAACTCTTCTCTAAGGGCGTAGAAATTCCGCTCTTGTAAGCAAGAATCCCAGCCCAAGCAATCATGGCGCCGTTGTCTGCGGCAAGACGAAGAGGAACAACACAGAAACGGGCATCATGCTCTTCTGCTATCACCTCAAGCATAGACTGCAGCTTCTTGTTTGCGGCTACGCCCCCAGTCAGCAGCACCTCAGGCTTCTCTGTGTGAGCTAAAGCCCGTTCAGTAACCTCAGTTAGCATAGAGAATGCGACCTCCTGCAGGCTGAAGCAGACGTCATCTAGGGAGCCCTTCTTTGACTGGAAAGCACTTACAGCCGCCGTGAGAAGCCCACTGAAGGACAGGTCCATGCCCTTCACGGTATAGGGGAGAGAAACAAACTTTTCTCCTTTGCGTGCCAGCTGCTCAACTATAGCGCCGAAGGGTGCACCCTTTCGTTGCTGTATTCCTACGGCACGGGCAAAAACGTCCAAGCAGTTTCCCATGGCGATGTCCAGTGTCTCGCCGAAGATTCTGTATCTGCCTGCTTCAAAGGCTGAAACTATCGTGTTTCCCCCTGAAACATACAATGTAACAGGGTCAGTGGCGCCAGTTGCCAGCTTCCCGATTTCTATGTGACCCACACAATGGTTGACGCCCACCAAGGGAACGTCAAGATAGGAGGCTAGGGCGCGGGCTGCGGTTGCGCCTGTGCGGAGACAGGGACCTAACCCTGGACCCTGAGCAAAAGCCACCAAACTAATCTCTTGAGGCTTCACTGCTGCTGTCTCGAAGGCTTCTGAGAGAACCTTTTCTGCAACTTCGGCATGATGCCTAGCTGCTTCCCGCGGATGGATTCCGCCTTCCTTTGGTGTGTAGGCGTCGTTTGCGTTTGAGAGCACCTTGCCGTCAAAAGATACAACTGCGACGCCGAAATCGTCGGCTGTGGATTCGATGCCTAGGCAGTAAGAGCGGGCTGAGTTTTGTGTAGGCAAGCTTGTGGCTCCTTTCAAAGATAGTTAAGGGTTGTTTT